>JAILEL010000245.1 GCA_024687845.1 Eubacterium sp. | reverse complement strand
TGTTTGTAGCGCCATGACCAGTTTCCTTCACCGACTCCAGGTGTGTTAAATCTTGCCCATGAATCAAGTTCGAGAATATCCTGCATAGGGACAATAGCCATTGTTGCGACTGAACCAAAGCAAGCTCTGATCATTACCCAGCAGATATCACTGGCATCAGTACTGAAATATCTTCTCAGTTTATCTCTGGACTGTTCGAAGCAGTTCTTGTACCAGCCAAGTGTGGTATCATTATCGTGTGTTCCTGTGTAGCATACACAGTTTCTTACATGGTTATGTGGCAGGAAATTATTCTCATTTGGATTTTCAAATGCAAACTGAAGTATTTTCATTCCAGGGAAGCCGAACTTATCTCTAAGATCAACTACGGACTTGTCAATCTCACCAAGGTCCTCAGCGATGATTGGCATATGATATCCAAGTGTTGACTCCAGCATTGTGAAGAAATTCTCTCCAGGTGCTTTCATCCATTTTCCATTAATAGCTGTTTCTTCACCATAAGGCACAGCCCAGTATTTATCGAATCCACGGAAATGGTCAATTCTCAGATAATCTGTCAGGTTAAGCTGATGTTTGATACGTGAGAACCACCATTCATAACCGGTTTTCTTATGCTCAGACCATTTATATAGGGGATTGCCCCAGAGCTGACCAGTAGCTGAGAAATAATCTGGTGGTACACCGGCAACAACTGTTGGGTAGCCCTTTGTATCAAGACAGAAGAGTTTCTTGTTAACCCAGACATCAGAGCTGTCCCAGGCAACAAAGATTGGAATATCTCCGATTATTTTGATGCCCTTGTCATTTGCATATTTCTTAAGATTGCCCCATTCATAATCAAAAAGGAACTGAAGGAACTCATAGTATCCAATCTCTTTTTCAAGCTTAGATTCCCATTTCTTACGCTGTGCAGCTGTTGGATTCTTAAGATCATCATCCCAGAGATACCAAGGTGCACCATTATGATAATCCTTGCCAGCCATGAAAAGAGCATAATCTCTGAGCCAGTGAGAATTCTTACGGAATTCATCGTATTTCTCCATGAGCTCTGCGTCAGTGGAAAAATCATCCTTTATTTCATCATCAAGAAATCTTTCATAAGCCTTCTTAAAAAGCTCTGTTTTAAACTGAATAACGTCACCGTAGCAGATATCCTCTGGATTCCACTGAGGCATGTCTTTAAAATCTTCATCATATAGCAGATGCAGCTGTCTCAGATGATCAATGCTGATAATAAGTGGCTGACCTGCAAAGGATGAAAATGGCTGATAAGGTGAATCGCCAAATCCTGTATGTCCAAGTGGCAGAACCTGCCATGCCTTCATCCCGGACTTTGCCATAAAGTCGATAAAATCATAAGCTGGTTTTCCCAGATCACCTATTCCATAAGGACCTGGAAATGAAGTAGGGTGAATAAGAATACCGGCAAGTCTCTCCGGCCCCATATCCACGCTTGCTGTAATGTCAATATCCATTGTAGTTAGTTCTCCTCGTAGTTAGTTATATTGTCTCTTCTAGAATGTAAAAGCTTTTTCAAAAAGTGGAATAGCTTTCTCAATAGTTTCAGTTGGAACACAGTAAGATATACGGAAGTGTCCCGGACACTGGAAACTGTCTCCAGGAACAAGAATAAGTCCTAATTCCCTGGCTGCCTTCCAGCACCATTCATTGGCATCGCGGTCCATTCCACCTGGAACACGAGGCATCATATAAAATGTACCCATAGGCTTAACTATATCATAACCTATACGAGTAAGCTCTTTATATAGAAGATTTGCATTTACTTCATATATAGAAAGGTCACTTGTTTCATCAATAACTCTTTCTATTGCAAACTGCATTAATGCTGTTGGACAGTTATGACCAGTAAATCTGGAAATCTGTCCAGCCATAGGAACGAGATAATCAGCATCCTTGGCTGCTGGATTTACAGCCATGTATCCGATACGTTCACCCGGAAGTGACAGCGACTTACTGAATGAATAGCAGCAGATAGAATTATCATAGAACTTTGAAGGGAACGGACTGTCAACACCTTCAAATACAATCTCTCTATAAGGCTCATCAGTAAGGAGGAATATCTCGTGACCATATTCTTCCTGCTTCTTATATAAAATGTCTGCAAGTTTCTGGATTGTTTCAGTAGTATAAACGACGCCAGAAGGGTTGTTTGGAGAATTGATAAGAACAGCTGATACATTTTCAGTGAACATCTCTTCAAACTTTTCGAAATTAATCTGGAATGTATCAAAATCAGCAGGTACAACCTTAAGCTCAGCACCAGAACCTATAACGTAAGGATTATACTCTGGAAAATATGGTGCAAAGGTAAGTACGGTATCACCACTTCCTGCTACACATCTAAGAGCGTGTGCCAGCGCACCAGCAGCACCGGATGTTGGGAAAATGTGCTTAGCCTCGTAATTCATTCCGAATCTTCTATTTAAAGAGTCGGCGATACATTTTTTAGTAGAATCCTGTCCAAGAGTAGGGCTGTAACCATGAAGCTTTACAGGATCACCATTCTCTACTATATCCAAAAGAGCCTGTTTAAAACTCTCAGGAGCTGGCACGGAAGGATTGCCAATAGAAAAATTATAAACACTGTCCGGACCCATTTCAGCTATACGTCCGCGTGCAAAATCGAAAAATTGTCGGATGACAGATTCCTTGCCTGTCATTTCCTTATAGAATTCTGAAATCATAATAAAACCTCCATGAAAAGGATTGATGTGATTCATTTGCTATAGCACTGGGCAAATGGTACACACACGTACAACATTATAGATTATTCGATGGTAGAATACAAGGAAAAAGTTAACCTCGAACGGTAGGCAGCTACTGGTAAGTCTTTATTGTTACTATTCCGTAATTATGATAAACTATTGTTGCTATTTACGCTATATGTGACAGGTGCATACATTGCTGCTACTGACTAAGATTTCAAAATATGGAAGGAGATAAAAATGGATATTAAAAAGATACTGGAAATATGTGATCATACGCTGCTTCTTCAGCCTGCTACATGGGAGGAGATAAAAGTGATATGTGATGATGCAAAGAAATATCATACTGCATCAATCTGCATTCCACCATGCTATGTAAAGCCGGCGAAGGAATATCTGAATGGCGAAGTAAAGATTTGTACTGTTATAGGATTTCCAAATGGAAATATGACGACAGATTCTAAGGTTTTTGAAACAAAAGATGCGCTTGAAAAGGGCGCTGATGAGATTGACATGGTCATCAATATCGGAATGCTGCGTGCAAAGGAATATGATTATGTGCTGAATGAGATTAAAGCTATAAAAGAGGCCTGCGGCTCACATATTCTGAAGGTAATTATCGAAACCTGCCTGCTGACTGAGGAGGAGAAGATAAAGATGTGCGAGATCGTTTCTGAGTCTGGAGCTGACTATATAAAAACATCAACAGGCTTTTCTACTGCAGGGGCAACCTTTGATGATGTGAAGCTCTTTGCAGAGCATGTGGCTCCAACGGTTAAAATCAAAGCAGCTGGTGGTATATCTTCCTTAGAAGATGCAGAGAAGTTTATTGAGCTCGGTGCAAGTCGTCTTGGAACAAGCAGAATAGTGAAGATTGTAAAGAATAATCCTGAGCTTCTGGGGGAATGACATAAAAACTGTATCGTTGACAAGCATCTTGCCAATTGATATACTAATCCGTATGTCATGTGGTATCAAAGGTACTTATGACATGAGCTTCAGGAACCTATAAACAAGTAAATTAAAAAAATGGATGGTTGGAGAGAAATATGAAGTACACAGGGTTAAATGAAAATGAAGTAAAAGCTTCGCGTGAAAAATATGGTGATAATTCTATACCTGATTCGGAGCCTACCACCTTCTGGGCGGAGTTTAAGGAGACATTTGGTGATCCAATGATAAAGATTCTTCTTGTCATTGTTGTGATCATGGTAGTTATGTTCTTTATGGGTCAGGCGGAAATCTATGAACCAATTGGAACAGTAGTTGCTATTCTTATAGTTGCATTTGTTACTGCAAAAACTGGCGTTGCCAGTGATACCAAGTACAGAGAATTAAAGGACAGCACAAAGAAGGATACATGTAAGGTTTGCAGAAACGGTGAGGTTTCTGTAATTGAAATTGATGATGTTGTTGTTGGTGACAAGATTATTCTTCAGTCTGGAGATAAAATACCTGCTGATGGTATTCTTGTAGATGGTGACCTTCGAGTTGACAACTCAGTACTTAATGGTGAGGCTGAGGAGTGTAGCAAGGTTGCAACCAGTGATGATGCAGTATTCCCAGAAGAGATTACAGGTGATTCTTTTGTTGATGATTCTTCATTATTCAGAGGAGCAGTTGTATTCGATGGTGAAGGAATTCTTGATGTAAGAAAAGTCGGCGTAAAGACCATGATGGGTAAAATGGCCGAAGAAATGCAGGAAGAAGAACCTGATTCGCCTTTAAAAGTTAAGCTGGCTAAACTGGCAAATCAGATATCTGTATTTGGTTATGTATCAGCTATAGTAATTGTGCTTTTTTATATAGCATATTTCATTTTCCGTGCAGGTGGTTTTTCAGCATTTTTTGCACAGGGATGGGCTCCAATATTAAAGCAGGTTTTAGAGGCAGCTTCTCTGGCAATCATTATTGTCGTATGTGCTGTTCCTGAGGGACTTCCACTTATGATTTCGCTGGTTCTTATGCAGAACACCAGCAGAATGCTTGACCATAACGTATTAGTTAGAAAAGCAGTTGGTATAGAAACAGCTGGATCATTAAATATTCTTTTCAGTGATAAAACAGGAACAATTACTAAGGGAAGTCTTGAAGTTGTAGAATTCTTTACAACAGATGGTGAGTCGATTCCTTTAGATCAGATAAAGAATCATGGAAATATTAAGAATCTGGTTGATCTGGCAATTGGTAAGAATACTTCATCAATGTTTGATGGAAATCACAGAGTAGTTGGAGGAAATGCAACAGATCAGGCTATGATGAGATTCTTAGGAGAAGAATCATTCCTTGCGCTGAATAGTTCAGGTTATACAATTGGACAGTCTCAGGGATTCAACTCAAAGAATAAGTTCAGTCAGGCTGAAATTACAGAACTAAATCAGGTATTTTACAAGGGTGCACCGGAAAGATTCCTGGATAAAGCTTCAAAGGGACTTGATTCATATGGAAATGAAGCTCCACTGAATTTAGATGTTGTAAATGCTAAGATCAATGAGTATGCTTCAAGAGCTATGCGAGTTCTTGCATTTGGTTATTCAAACAGCAGCTTTACAGAGGATTCTATAAATGAAGATGTAGTAATAATTGGTTTTGTTGCAATCAGAGATGATGTAAGACCTGAAGCTAAGCAGGCTATAGCAGAGGTTCAGGAAGCTGGAGTTCAGGTAGTAATGATTACCGGTGACAGACTTGAAACAGCTCAGGCTATTGCAAAGGATGCAGGCCTCATCAAGAGTGATACAGACAGAGTACTTACATCAGCAGAATTAAATAAGATGTCTGATGAAGAAGTTAAGGCAATTGTTAAGGACATCAGAGTTATTGCAAGAGCATTACCAACAGATAAATCAAGAATGGTTAAAATCTGTCAGGAAATGAATCTGGTAGTTGGTATGACTGGTGATGGTGTTAACGATTCACCTGCATTAAAACGTGCAGACGTAGGATTTGCTATGGGTAGCGGAACCGAAGCTGCAAAGGAAGCCGGTGAGATTGTAATCATAGATGATAACTTCAGATCCATAAAGGATGCAATACTCTATGGTAGAACAATTTATAGAAACATATTGAAATTCTGTAAATTCCAGTTAGTAATAAATGTAGCAGCCGTTGTAGTTAGTGCACTAAGCCCATTCTTTGGAGTTGAGGAGCCACTTAAGGTAACACATCTGCTCTTTGTTAACCTCGTTATGGATAGTCTTGGAGCTATCATGCTTGGAAATGAACCGGCCTTAGAGCTTTACATGAAGCAGAAGCCTATCAGAAGAGATGAGAGCATCATTAGCAAAGCAATGGCAGGTCAGATATTATGTATGGCAGCTTGGTTGTCTATCGTAAGCTTTATTTTCCTTAAGGCACCAATCTTTGAGCAGTTACTTGGTGGTGAAGAAAAGCTCCATACTGCATATTTTGTTCTGTTCATACTTAGTTCCTTATTTAATGGCTTCAATGTCAGAGACAATGGATTCGGTATATTTAAGGGATTAAAGGATAATCCTGGATTTATAAAGGTTTGGTTTACTATAGCAGGAGTTCAGTGTCTGATTGTAAATGCAGCATTAATTCCGCTTGCTCCATTTAAATGGATTGGTAATATGTTCAGCTGTACTCCATTTGGAATAGTTGGATGGCTCATAGTAATTGCTCTTGCATTCACTATGATACCTATAGATCTTATCAGAAAAGCTATTGTAAAACAGTCATAAGAAATAATTTCATGGCACTATCACATGTTTAATGTTAGAATGTGTGATAGTGCTTTTTGTATGCTAACAAGCAAACAGGCAAACAAACTAGCAAACTAGCAAACTAACGCTGATGCTTACATCGAAAGGAGCTAATGCTTTAATGAAGATCCTACATATGGCAGATGTACATCTTGATTCCAGACTTACCAGATATCTGGATGAAAAAAGAGCAAGGGAACGTAGAAATGAAATTCTTCTGACTTTTAAGGCTGCCATTAACTTTGCAGCTGAAAATGAGGTCGATGCTGTTATTATAGCAGGCGACCTTTTTGATGTGCGCCGTATTTCAGCAACAGCACGGGATGCAGTGAGAGATGCTATTCAGCAGAATCCTCAGATTACATTTTTCTATCTGAGAGGAAATCATGATGCAGATGGTTTTGTTGAAGCCTTGGTGCAGAAAAATGGAGTTCTTCCGGAAAATCTGAAAATGTTTTCTGATGAATGGACCAGTTATGAATTTACATCTAAGGATGGCGTAAGTGTAATTATATCAGGGGCAGAAATGACTGCCCAGAATAATTCCAGACTGGTTTCATCACTTACACTTGACCATAGCAGATTCAACATTGTTGTTCTTCATGGACAAGAGATAGAAACTGCTGCAAAAAAGGATGCAGAGGTAATTCCTCTGAGAGAATATAGAAACCGTGGTATTGACTACATGGCACTGGGACATATTCATGAACCCAAGATTGAGAGGCTGGATATAAGAGGAATATATTCCTATTCTGGCTGCCTTGAGGGGCGGGGATATGATGAGTGTGGTCCACGCGGTTTTAATCTGCTTCAGGTAACTAATGAGGTAGACGGAAAGCCGGGTATGAAGGTTAAGTTTGTTCCATTTGCAAGACGAACAATATATAGGATAGAGATTGATTCAGCAAACGATTCATCATCAATTATTAGAAACGTCAAAAGACAGGCAGAAGATCTTGAAATAACTTCGGATGACATGTTAAGAGTTGAGATTATGGGGCGAATCCGTTCGGATGCTGATATAGATATTTCATTTATAGAGAAAGCTCTTGAAGGGGATTTCTTCCATATTAAGGTGGTAGACAAGACTCGTCCGTTCATCGATTATGACAGCTTTATGCTGGACATGTCTCTCAGAGGAGAATTTGTCAGGCTTATAGATTCCAAACAAAAACAGGGCCTTCTGGATGAAGAGAGTGCAGCTCTTATTACGAGAACCGGAATTGAACTTCTGGCTGGAGAGGAGGTCGCACTATGAGACTGATCAGCCTTCATATTGAGAACTTTGGTGGACTTTCAGATATTGATATGGACTTCAGCAATGGCATAAATGTAATCCGGCGTGAGAATGGATGGGGCAAATCTACCCTTGCTGAATTCATCAGGGTTATGTTTTATGGCCTTGAAGGTGGTAGGAAGAAGGAGTATTCGGAAAATGACAGAATCCGTTTTCAGCCTTGGAATGGCCAGTTTTTTGGCGGAGAGATAACATTTGAGGCTGGAGAGAAAACCTATAAGATAGAAAGAAATCTTGCCGGAAAAGATAAAGATATGACCTACAAGCTCCTTGATGCTGAGACTCTTCTCGAATCAGATGATCTGGGAGAAAATCCTGGCGAGACTTTGTTTGGTGTTGATAGCGAATCCTTCAGAAGAACCTGTTTCGTTGGAGAAAAAGGTGCATTTTATAGGGGAATCAACAGTGTCATAGGTGCAAAGGTGAGTTCACTGGGACAGTCGGGAGACCTGGAGAATTATGATGCAGCAGATAAGAAGATGACGAACTACCTTAATGCTTATTCACCTACGAAGAAAACGGGAGAACTGTATAAGCTTAAAACAGAGATAAATGAACTTACCCAGAATCTGAGAAACATTCCTGCAGTGACTAAGCATATTGAAGAGCTGAAGCAATCCCGTGACGTTATTAAAAAGGAAATCAGTAAGCTGCGTAGTCAGCAGGAGCATTTTGTAAAAATGCAGAAACAGGCTGTGAATGAGGAAAAGATAAAGGTTAGAAGACAGACTCTTACTCATCTGGAGGAGGAAGTGCGCCAGAGAAAGCTTATTTTGGATAAAAGACTGGAAAGCCTTCCGGAGGAGATACCCTCAGCACAGGAGATTGAGAAGGCAGAAGCTTATCTGGATGAGTATTCGGAGCTTGTAAGGCGGAAATCCAGTTCGACTGATAGCTGGGCAATTGATAGAAAGAAGAGCCTTGAAGCATTATTTGCCGGAAATGTTCCAGAACTGTCAGAGATGGATTGTATAATAGAAAAATGTAATACAGTGCAAAGCCTTATAAAAAAGAATGAAATGCTGGAAACACTAATTGAGACTGCAAGTGAAGATGGAAGCACATTTATTCTTATCATGTGGATATCATTTTTTATAAGTGCTGTCTTGATCTGTGGGGCTATTTTTACAGGAAGAAGAATGCTGATCATATTAGGCGCCGTGGCAGGAATTGTTGGTATCTGCAGTCTTGCAGCAAATATAAGAGGAGCCGATAGGAAAAGAGGTCAGAATAGTGAAACAGCGGGATATGCACAGATAGAGAGATATAAGCAGAATATCCGGGCCAATAATTCTTCAATAAAAGAGACGGAAGCTGATGTAAAGGCGTTTATGCTCCGCTTAGGAGTTACATATTCAAGACTGGATGCGGAGAGTATGCTATATGATATTCGAAGTAAGGTGAAGGAACTGCAGGATATTGACAGAAATGAAGCTACGAAGGAAGAAGAACTTAGCCGGCTGGATACAAGACTTTCAGAAGTCCTGGTAAAGCTTAAAGATTTACTTGAAAGACTTGAAATAGTGACAGAATCAGATACATTACCTATGAACGAAGTAAGAAGAAAACTATCGGACCTGTCACGGAAAATCGATGCTTACGAAACTGAAGTTACCGAAGTTCAGAATGCCGAGAATCGATTGAAAAAATATCTGAAGGAGAATCCTGAGCTTAAAAATGTTAATATCTCATTTGTTAAAGAAAACACTTCTATTCCGGAGAACTATTCAGAAAAAATATCAGAACAGCAGGAATTACTTAGCAGATACAATCGTGAACTGGAAGTAGCTTATGAAGAGCTGGACGAACTATCGGAGGAGAAGGAAAAACTCGATAAGCTCAGTGATGAATATGAGGAAATGTTTGCCAGATATAATATTGTAAAACAGACTCAGGAACTGCTGAAGGAAGCTAAGGAGCAGTTTATAGCAAAATATATGAGACCAATCAAGGATTCCTTTGACCGATATTATAGCATTCTATGTGGGGATGAAGACGAGTTCAGAATAGATGCCAATGTGAATCTTTATCGAAAAGAAGAAGGCGCATTTCATGACATTATAGCTCAGAGTGAGGGCTACGGAAATGCTATCGGAATCTGCATGCGACTTGCCCTTCTTGATACTATGTATGAGAAAGAAAAGCCTTTCGTGATACTGGATGATCCATTTTCAGGAATGGACGAGGCTCATTTGGAAGGGGCAAGGAAGCTTATTAACCAGATAAGCTCAAAATATCAGATAATATATATGACCTGTCATGAAAGCAGATATATTTAAAAGCAAAATATTAGCAAAGTTAATCAGAAAGTGATATAAGGAGACAAAATATGAATATACCAAAAGATCCAAACATTTTATATAGCTATATCAATACCCAGCTTCGGGATAATTACAGTTCGCTTGAGGAACTATGCAGCAGCCTTGGAGCAGATAAAAATGAAATAACCCAGAAGCTGGAAGCTCTGGGCTACAGATATAATGAAGAATTAAATAAATTTATGTAAACTACTACTGGATTCCTGTACTTCCGAATCCGCCTCTGGAATTACCTTCAAGTATTTCAACTTCTTCAAATGTAATCTGAGGCTGGTTACGCTGAATCCGGAACTGGCAGATACGGTCATTCACATGAATTACTGTATCACGCATCGCAAGAACTGGCATCATTAAAATATCTTTTGAGGTATTATAAGAATTATCTACGATACCAATGCCATTTGTCTGTAGAACACCAAAATTTTTAAAGGTAGAAGAACGAGGGGCGATAATCAGTTCATAGCCTTCAGGTATTCTTACTGAGATACCAAGGTTAATCAGCTGAAAGTCCCCTTGCTTTAAATGATATTCCTCGGCGGCTCTAAGATCAATCCAGTCGCCCTTTTTCTCTATGTCATAATTGATCTTATCTATTTTGTCAGTATGGTACATTATATATATTTTTTCCTGTTCCATTTGATGATATCCTTTCTGGACTTCGATTATATTATCATTATGCTTAAATAAATAATCATACACATTACAGATATGTATAGAATCATATCATCTGATTGTTTAGATGTAAATATCTTCATGCATCTGTAATAACGCATTTTACATGTTCATTGTTACTATTAAAACTGCTGAAACACGCATTATTCTTAGCAATGTAGTCAATTGTTATTTTATGAAGATATGATAAAATTAGATTGTTGTTCTGGGGGGAGCATACTCTTTATTATTCTTTTGAGGGAGATTATGGGATGAGCACGTATGTGATATCAGACATTCATGGTTGCTTTGATGAATTTCAGAAAATGCTGGAAAAAGTTGAATTTGGTGATGATGACAATCTCATTATAGCAGGTGATATTGTTGACAGAGGTCCCCAGAGTTATGAAATGCTAAGATATCTGGAAGACCATCCGGAAAATGTGTCCTTTACCCTCGGAAATCATGATGACGAATTCGCATATTATTGCCGTGTTTTTGCTACTTGCATGAAGGATAAGGAATCAAGAGAGAAAATATTGGAATATGTGAACAGACGGTATGTTTCACTTGTTAATCTGGATAGATATGGGACTTTGAAAGAACTTATCAGAGATCATGAATGTGACAGTGAGGATTTTCAAAAGTGGAGTGATCTGATCAAAGAGATTCCTTATTATAAAGAGCTTACTATAAATGACAAGGATTTCATTGTAGTACATGCAGGGTATCTTGACCCCAAAAATAAAAATACAAAAAAGATATTAAGAAAATACAATTACAGCGATATTCAGACCTATAATATCTGGGCACGTGACGATGTGCTGGAGATAGATGGAGTAAGGGATAAAACAGTTGTGTTTGGACATACACCTACTATTGCTTCTACGTCTTACTATACAGGTGGAACGGTATTTGTAAAGGATATGGAGAAAACAAATACCAGGTACATTAATATAGATTGTGGTTATGTATATAAGGAAAGATTTCCTGCTGCAAATATGGCAATGATACGCCTTGAGGATGAAGAGGTTTTTTACCTTGAAACTCCTGAGGAAGAGTAAATTAACCGCAAATAGTAACAAAAGTCACCCATTTTTCATAAATATCTCTTTATTTTTTTTAAGGTTTATGTTATTATCGTGTGGTTGTAATACATATGTTACATTATGAAAGGAAAAAATTATGAGAAGCAGAAAGATTAGCGCAGTGCTTATAGGCGTTATGATTCTTTCCGTTTTAGGTGGTTGCGGAAAGAAGACTGAAGAAACTTCTTCAATCAAAGAACAGAAGGAGAATTTTGCAAAATACGTAACACTTGGTACCTATAAGGGTGTTGAATATACACCATCAAAAACTGAAGTAACTGATGAAGACATTCAGGCTGAGATTGATAGTCTTATTGAAGACAATACTAAAGAGGAACAGGTTAAAGAGGGCACCGCTACAATGGGTGATGCAGTTAACATTGACTTTGTAGGATATGTTGATGGTGAAGCCTTTGAAGGTGGAGATTCACAGGGTGCAGGTTATGACCTTACTCTTGGAAGCCACAGCTTCATTGATGATTTTGAAGAGCAGATAAGTGGTCATAAGCCAGGTGATGAATTTGAAGTAAATGTTACTTTCCCTGATGATTACGGCAGTGAAACACTTGCTGGAAAAGATGCATTATTTAAGACTACGCTTAACTATATAGTTAAGAAAAATGCGCCAAAGTATGATAATGCTCTTATCGCATCAGCAACAGATTATCAGACAACAAAGGATTTTGAAGCAGCTACAAGAACTCATCTTGAGGAAGAGGCTGCTGAGTCAGACCTTTCAACTGATAAAAATGCAGTGATTCAGAAGGTTAAGGATAGTAGTACAGTATCTGAATATCCAGAAGCAGTTGTTAAAGCACGAGTTGATTATATGATCAGCGGTGTAACTGAGGCAGCTGAGTCAAATGGCATGGATCTTTCAGCATACCTTTCCAATTTTGGTTACGATGAAGAAACATTTAAGAATCAGGTTCAGGAGAGTGTTGAAGATTTCATTCGTGAAAGAATGATCATGGTAGCAATTGCTGAGGCAGAGTCAATCGAAGTTAAGGACGAAGAGGTTGAAGCAAAGAAGCAGGAGCTCATGGATCAGTCAGGTATCTCTGATATAGAGACACTTAAGAAAACCTATGGATATCAGGATGATGACTTCTATTATGAAGTTCTCTACAACAAGGTAACTGATTTTGTATATGAAAATGCAGTTCCAGTTGAAGGCACAGCAACAGACGCTGAAGCTGGTGAAATGGTTGATGACTTTGGAACAACCGAAGAATAAGTAATTTACAAGTGAGTCGAAAGAACATTTCTTTTGACTCACTTTTGGATTACTAAGCTTTATGTCAGTTACTATTCACAGTTAACTCAAAAAGCATTCTTAAGTCCACATCGAATATGGCTTATTCTTAAGCAAGCTTAAATAAGCCTAATATTCGATGTTCTATTGCCTCCTTGTGCCATATCACTTCGTGATATGCAATACTTGCATAGCAAGTATTGGTACTGCTATGCAGAACGCATCCTCAGCTATGCTGAGGACTCTCTATTCTGCGAATCGAGAGCTGGTGCTGAGGCACTGAATCATGCTTTTTGAGTTCCTGCTTCACAGGTATCATGAGATAAGTAAACAAAAAGTGCCTGCAAGCAGTCATTTTTGTTACTTATCTCATGTACTGTGAATAGTAACAAAAATATTGCAAAAAATATAAGTTTAGGAGAAAATAATAATATGTTCAGAGTCTGGGGAAAAGTAATCAGCGAAAATCACCTATTAAAGGATAAGGTAATCTGCCTTGAAGGTAAAGAAATGTCAAGAACAGCTAAGGTTTATAAAGCTTTAGAAATGCTCTGCACGGAATTCGATCTGGCTGTTCCAATCTGGCTCGACAGTAATAAAACCGAATTCATAAAGCATGCCCGAACAAGATTCGGAAAAGATAATTTTGTAGAAGCTATTGAATTCGATTATCTGGATTTTCATGTAATCGAAGAAGATCACGCATGGGAGTGATTATAGGACTTTTGTATCTATATGTCTGAAAACTGCCTTTCCGGCAGTTTTTTCAGTAATTGTCTGAATTATCTGTTCTGATAATTCTACTGGTATAACTGCATTTATTATAACTTTATCTGAATACTGGGTTTCGTAGGATATATCTTCCTTGCTGTCTAATATAAATCTAATCTTATCATAGTCTCCATATTCCAGCCCTATATCATATATATCGCTAAGCATAACCTTTTTGCAGGTGCAGGCATCTACAGCTTCTGCCGCTGCCTGAGTATATGCTCTTACCAGTCCTCCCGTTCCAAGAAGAACACCCCCAAAATATCTCGTAACTACTATAATAATATTATAAATGCCAGATCCCGTTACGACATCAAGTATAGGCTTTCCGGCTGTTCCACCTGGTTCCCCATCATCAGAAAACTTGAGTCTGGGATTTTCTTCACCTATACTGTATGCATAGCAGACATGTCTGGCACTGTAATGCTCTTTTCTCGTAGCAGCAATAATCTGCTGAGCCTCTTCCTCCGTGGATACATTTGCTGCCATACCGAGAAATCTTGATTTTTTAATTATTACTTCCGAATTACCTGCTATGGTAATTATCTTTTTATCTGACAAAACACTCTACTCCGTGATTATATTCTTTATCACTAAAGCTTATCCCAGAAGCTTCTTCAACTCATCCATAAATGTATTTACATCCTTGAATTCACGATATACGGATGCAAATCTTACATATGCTACTCCATCTAGATCCTTAATCTTATCCATCACGATACTTCCGATAATTGTGCTGTCAATCTCTCTGGACTCTTTGTTATAGATCTCAGCCTCAATCTCATTTACACAATCTTCAATTCTATCCATCGAAACCGGTCTCTTATGACAGCTTCTTATGATACCCTGCATAAGCTTTTCTCTGTCATATGGTTCTCTAGACTTATCCTTTTTAATAACCATAAGCGGAATTGCCTCAACCTTCTCATAGGTTGTAAATCTTTTTCCACATACATCACACTGACGGCGACGTCTGATAGCAGTATTATCATCTGCCGGTCTTGAATCAATTACCCTCGTATTATCATCAGAACAAAATGGACACTTCATGTTTTTCTCCTTGAGTAACATTTGAATATATTAAGCAAAAATGTATCTTTGCCCGGAAGTGATTATAGCAAAAATAGGGTAGAGATGCAACCTCTACCCCATTATCTTGTGTTATTATATGTTGTTACTATTCACAGTTCATGAGATAAGTAACTATATCTTTTCACCATTACTTTCAATTACTGTCTTATACCAGTAACCTGAATCCTTGATTATTCTCTCCTGTGTCTGATAATTAACGTGGATAAGTCCAAATCTCATGTCATAGCCTTGAGCCCATTCGAAATTATCCATAGCAGACCAGTACATATATCCCATAATTGGTATACCTTCCTCAGCTGCTCTTCTATACTCTCTCAGATATCTCTGGATATAGTCTATTCTCTGAGGATCATGACATTTTCCATCCAGGGAAATAACATCATTCACTGCTATTCCATTTTCAGTAATAAGAACCGGCTTGTTGTAACGCTCGTACATAAACTTCGATGACCAGTACATTACCTTAGGATCGATCACCCAGCCAATGGCAGTTCTTGGAACGCCCTGATACTCATTAGCACAGTATCCATTTTCAACATAATCAGCAGATGAATAATAGATGTTCATGCCATAGAAATCTATCGGTTCTGAAATAAGTTCCATATCTCCTTCAGCAGGAACTACCATATCATCACCAAAAACCTCATAAGCATCATCAGGATATCTGCCAAGCATTATAGGATCTGAATAAATTGCCAGAGAGAAAAACATGTCATTAAGTGAAAATGTATCTTTTCTCGCCTTTTCTATATCTTCTGGTGAATCAGATGCAGGAATTCTTGCAGGTCCGATCGGCGCAAAACCAATAATCGGTTCAAGCTTAGCATTTTTTCTAATGCATCTTACCGACTTGCCATGAGCAAGCAGATAATTATGAATCATTCTTAAAACAGTTCTATTATCGCATTTCTGGAATGGAGCATGTCCGCCATACCAATATCCATTTCCTATAAAGCACTGTGGTTCGTTAAATGTTATCCAGTACTTTACTCTATCAGACAGTGCATCCACCACTACCTTAGTATAATTTTCAAACCAGTCAGGAAAGTCAGGATTACCGTAAGCACCTTTAAGATATAGCTCATATGGAATATCCCAGTGGAAAAGCGTAACCATAGGTGTTATCCCAGCAGCAAGAAGCTCATCAACTAAATCGCTGTAGAACTTCAGTCCCTTAGGATTCACCTCCCCCGTCCCATCAGGAATCACTCTCGGCCAGCTGATAGAAAATCTGTAATACTTTATTCCCAGCTGTTTGAAAAGCTTTATATCGTCTTTATATCTATGATAATGGTCGCAGGCAACATTTCCATTTTCACGATGTCTAATAAGCCCCTCAGGCTTTGCAGTCACATCCCAGATTCCAAGTCCCTTGCCATCTTCGTCATACGCACCCTCTATCTGATAAGACGCAGTTGCAGCTCCCCACATAAAATCTTTGCTAAAACCCATAATTAAATCCTTTCGTGTAAAATAATAGTTCTTTACATAGTAGTATCATATCAGCAAATCACCGATTAAACACTATGCTTTGATAATAACAAAAACCACAGATAAAATCGACATATATCTTGTGAATAATATCTATTTTATGTCATAGGGACGTTACTATTCATAGTTCTTATCGTAACTGCGAAGCAGTAACTCAGAATACACGATTTATTGCCTCCGCAAGGAGGCAGTAGAACACCGTCTGCAGATTTTATAAGCTTGCTTAATAAAACCTGTAAGACGTGTGTGGAATCAAGAG
>JAILEL010000482.1 GCA_024687845.1 Eubacterium sp. | reverse complement strand
TTTGTCAAGGAGGTTACTATGATCAGACTTATTATCACTGCAATTTACACCGTTTTGTCAGTCATACTTTGTCTTCCATATCATCTATATCTTTGGCTTCTTTTAAAGAAAGACCGTTACAAGAGCTGGTATAAGAGCTGGCGCTTCGTAAGAGTTTTCTTCCTTGGAGTTATTAAACTCGCTGGAACTAAGATAGAAATCCGTGGAGCTGAGAATTTATCTTTAGTTCCAAAGAAAACAGGTATTCTTTTTGTTGGAAATCATAGAAGTTATTTTGATATAATTATTCTTCAGACGATTGTAGATAGACCACTTGGTTTTATTGCTAAGAAGGAATTTAAGAAGGTTCCTCTGTTCAGCTGGTGGGTTGCTGATATCGGAAGTCTGTTCCTTGACAGAAAGAATATTCGTGCTGGTCTTGAAACTATCAATGAAGGAACTGAGTGCATGAAGGAAGGCCTTTCACTTGGACTCTTCCCTGAAGGAACAAGAAATCACGGAAAAGAAATGCTGCCATTTAAAACCGGTGGTTACAGAATGGCAGAAAAGTCAGATTCACCTATGGTACTCGTTGCCATGACCGGGTTTGATAACATTCTGGAGAATAACAAACCATTCGGTCTCAAGAAAACCAACGTTATTGTAGAATTTGACAAGCCGGTATATCCACATCAGTTAGACTCAAAAGAACGTAAGGCATTTTATAATGATATTCCAGGAAGAATACAGGAAATGCTGGACAGCCATTCCAATTAATAAACGTGTTTGATTTAATATATAACTTATGTTAATATTTCAAATCATCACATAAATATTTACACAGGGAGTAAATGAAATGATATTAGTTAATACAGGAATTATAATCGCAATAGTTGTTACTGTTGTTGTTGCAGGTGCTATGGTTGGACTATATTTCGCAGGTAACAAGATGCAGCAGAAACAGATCGAGCAGAAAGAAAAGATAAATGCAGCTTCGCAGCCTGCTACTCTTTTCATTATCGATAAGAAAATCATCCCTATGAAGGATGCAAAGCTTCCTAAGGCTGTTATGGACCAGGCACCAAAGCGTTATCAGAAGGCTAAGGTTCCTGTAGTAAAGGCCAAGGTTGGTCCACAGATAATGACTTTTATCTGCGACGAAGCAATCTATGACGATGTTCCTTCACATGGCGAAGTAAAAGCTTTGGTAAGTGGTATTTACATCACAAGCATTAAGACAATCCACAAATCCACTAAGAAGCTGCAGCAGCAGGAAGCTGAAAACGGTAAGAAACGTAAGAAGTCCTTCCGTGAGCGTCTTCTCAGAAAGCAGGCTGATTATCAGAAACAGCTTGATTATGAGCTTGCAGCTAAGCAGAGCAAAGAAGAAGCAAAAAAACAGAAGGCCGAAGAAAAGAAGAAACGTGATCGTGAGAAGAAAATCACAGTATAAATATTTTATAAAACTAGGAGGTGTCACATGAGGATAAAATATCTACTTAAATCGCTGGCACCTCTTTTTATTATTCTTATCGTCTTTATAATCACATACTTTGCTGCATTTGCTATTTCTGTATTTATTGGAGATGTAAAGGTTTCAGATGCTAATACAGCACTGGTAAATGAAGGTATTTATAATCTTCTTAGATTTTCCACTTCACTGATTATCTTCGCATGGTGGTTCCTGAAAATAGCTTCCGATAAATCAATGTCTGAAAATCCATCATCAGGATATAAAACTACAGAAGAAACCGCCATCGAAGTTTTAAAAGGTGCAGGAAGATCATTCAAAGATATGTTAAAACCTGTTCGTCTTATAAGTCTCATTCTGTTAGGTTTCAGTATTCAGGTAACGACCGATTCCATTATTTACATACTCAGTTCAGCTTTCAGCGACAGCTTTTCTTCATATACGAAGATGATGGAAAGTTTTAAGGGTTCTGAATCTGTTCTCTTCATTATAACAGTCACTACACTTGCTCCCCTCGTTGAAGAGCTGGTATTTCGTGGCATCATGATGCATTACGCAATAAAAATAATGCCTGATAATAGTCGAAGCAGGCTCCCTGTCGCCATTATCATTCAGGCATTATTCTTTGGAATATATCATGGAAATCTAATCCAGTTTTTTTATGCATTTATCTTTGCTATACTTTTCGCAGTAATCGATAGTAAGTTTAACTCCCTTGTTCCATCGATTCTTCTGCACATTATAGTAAATGCAAGTCTCTATGTTATAAGCAGAAAGATTTTTGTAAATGTACCATTTACAGTTCTTATCTTCATAATATCACTTGCAGTGCTGGTCATAGCATTTATCGTACTATACAGATCTCACACGGCTAGTGACGATTAAATGCCATCTCGATCATCTCATCTATATACTCACTCATTTCATGTCCTGCTGCTTTCATAAGCATCGGATACATACTTATGGAAGTATGTCCAGGAATAGTATTTATCTCGTTAAATACAACCCTGTCTGTTCCCTTTTCAAGGAAGAAATCAACTCTTGCAAATCCAAAGCAGTCGCATGCTCTATATATTTTAAGTGCAGTTTCTCTAATTTCCTGCTTTTTATCTTCTGGAATTTCTGGATCAATTATTGTCAGTGATTCTGAATTGTTATACTTTGCATCATAATCATAGAACTCAGCTGCAGCAACGATTTCACCAACACCTGTGGCAAATGCATTATCGCCAAATCCAAAAACAGCGCATTCTATCTCTCTTCCAACTATAGCCTCTTCCACAAGTATCTTGCTGTCATTATCTGCAGCAATTTTAAGTCCCTTAATCAGTTCTTCTCTATCATGAGCTTTTGTAATTCCCATAGAAGAGCCTGCGCAAGAAGGTTTAATAAACATAGGGTATTCACGTTTTGCTTCTATTCTGCTCACAAGCTCAGTCAGGTCATCTGCTCTTACTTCAAAATCACGTACTCCTACATAATCTGCCTGTTCAACATTTATACTATCTGCGATTACCTTTGTAAAAAACTTGTCCATTGTGATTGCAGATGACAGATGTCCACAACCCGTGTATGGCAAATGTGCCATTTCGAAAAGTCCCTGAATGGTTCCATCTTCGCCATAAAGTCCATGCAGAATTGGAACAGCAACGTCTATCTCACGAATCTCAAATTCATTTCCTCTCTTAATAATGAGATGATGCTCAGTATCAGGTGATATGATAGCTCTCGGCTTACTGTCTGCATCCTTTTCCCAAGCGAGATTTGCAATATCAGACTCATTTTCTACAAGTAGCCAATGTCCATCTTTAGTAATACCGATAAATGTAATTTCGTATTTATCTCTGTCCAGAGCTCCTGCTACTGTATTTCCTGATACACAAGATACTTCATGTTCACTTGACTGACCGCCGAAAATGAGTGCCAGTCTTATTCTCTTGTCCTGCTGCATGATAACTTAATTCCTTCCTAATTAATTTAAAATCATAAATAATCTATATATTATATGTCTGCTTTTCCAATTGCAACACTAGTATAATATACTTTCTCCACGCCCATCTCAAGACATATTTTTGTACAATTCTCGATTGTGGCTCCAGTTGTATATATATCATCCACAAGAAGCACAACCTTAGCATGTTTCTTCCCAGGTTCAAAAACTCCTCTCATATTCCGTTCTCTCTCCTGATCTGAGAGTTCCTTCTGCGGAGTTGTGTCCTCTGTTCTTATGATAAAATCTTTTATTATTCTAATTCCAGACTGCATCGATAATTCATCCGCTATCAGCTCAGCCTGGTTGTAGCCTCTGCTGGCAAGCTTCTTCTTATAAATGGGTACTGGAACTATCGCGTCAATTCCTATTCTTTTAAATTCTTTCCCGAATACCCTGTTCAGCTCCTGACCATAGAATCTTGCATACTCCTGTCTTCCCTGATATTTTAGCGCCATAAGCGAATCTGAGATTGGAGGCTCATAATTATACAGAGGATATCCTCTGACATAGCTTCTCTCCTTTCGGCTGCAGTCATAGCAATATTCATTCTCGGCTGACATAGTCCCCTTGCCACATTTAAGGCATCTCGGTTCGCTGATCAACTTCAGCCCCTTCCTGCAATCCGGACAAATGTGCCCGCTCCCGGCAGGGACAACCTTGTCACATATAGCACACCTCGGTGGAAAAAGAGCATCGAGGATTCTGGTACCAGCTTTTTCTCTATTTACATTTTTCAGCCCACTAAAACCTATCAAGCCATTCTTCATATTATTCCTCTTGGTTTTATACTATCCCTCGAAATGCAAAGCTAAACACAAGTTTTCTGCTTATATCTATATGGAATTCATCCAATACAGGTGCTCCCCAGCTATCATCTCCTCCAACTCCAAGCTGGGCCAGAGAAACTCTTACAACAGTATAATGAATTTCTGGAAGTTCATAAGGATGCTTTGCATTTTCAAGTTCATGCGGTGTATATGGAAGAGCGGAGGCATTAATACCATTTCCTGTAAAAAGTATTCCACGTTTTTTTCTATCAACCACCTTCAGATACCTGACTTCTGTCTTATTGCCACATTCCTGTGGAACAAGATATCCGGCCATATTGTCTACAACCTTATTCCTGTAAACGCCAAGCTTAGCTCCCTTCTTACGGTCGGCATAAGTTTCTTCAGGTCCATTTCCATACCACTCAACAATGTCATAATCAGCATCGAATCTAAAGAGCATACCGAATTCAGGCATATCAGATAAACCTTCTACTGGATCATAACTCATTTCAACTTTTATCTCCCCATCGCTGTAGATCTTGTACTCCACCATACACTCTGCCTGAGGTACAGTTTTGAGAAGATATCTGTAGGTAACGGAAATATGGTCAACTTCCTTTTTAGTCTCCATGGAAAGTGATTTCTGGTACATGCTTGCCAGCTTCCACTGTCCCATTTTTCCTACCATATCGTTACCTAAGTCATTATCAACAGGTGCACGCCAAAAATTCGGTTTTGGAATATCTGCTATAAGCTCTTTACCTGCATATCGGTAAGATACCGGTCCACCTTCCTGCTCTGAGAAAAGAACATCGAATTCTTCACCATAAACACCAATATTATTATTGCCAACTACCATTCTTAAAGAATCAATGTCTTTACCTGGCGCTTTCTGACTCTCTTCGACTACTCCGAGAATTGTCTGTCCAAATGAAATCTCATATCCTGCATCTGCCCAGAGTTCGTTTTCCTTGAGTCTCACTGAGATTGTTACAACATATTCGCCCGCTGCAAAACTCGGAAGACTAAATGGCAGGGCAAAACTTTTCTTCTCTTCAGGTCCGACACAAATGTCTGCAAGAGTCTTCTCAGCAATCTTTCTTCCATCTCTCAGAAGCTCAGCCACAAAGCTGTATCTGTCAGTAGCTGTAAAAAGATTCTTATTCCAGACAGTAAATGATTCTTTATCAAAAATAATATCAATACTTTGATAGCAGTATTTTACCTCCTGCATCTTAGGAGAAGGACTTCTGTCAGAACCGTATGCGATACCATTTCCACTAAAATTATAATCTGTAGGTCTCTCTCCGAAATCTCCGCCATAGGCCTGGAACCATTTTCCATATCTATCCTTTTTAAATATACTCTGATCTATATAATCCCAGATAAATCCACCCTGATAAGCTGAGTTTTCTTTATCTGCGAGCTCGGTATATTTGTAAAGACCTCCGCAGGAATTACCCATAGCATGGGAATATTCACAGCTGATAAATGGTTTCTCACAGTCCCCATCTATATATTCCTGAATCTCTGATACCTTGGCATACATTCTGCTTTCCATATCAGATGAATCATTATATCTTCTATCATTGAAAACGCCCTCATAATGTACGAGTCTTGTATCATCAAGCCCACGTATAAACTCGGACATTTCATAGATCACACGACCGCCAAAGGATTCATTACCAAGAGACCATATAACGATAGCCGGATGATTCTTATCTCTCTGATAGGTTGAGTTCATACGGTCAATAAGAGATGCCTTCCACTGCTCCTTATCATCTGGCACAATGAAGGACTTATCTCTTTTTTTCATAAAATACGGAGCCCAGGTTCCATGCGTTTCCATATTATTTTCTGCTATCATATAGATACCATATCTGTCGCATAGTTCATACAGATATTCACTATTTGGATAGTGGCTTGTACGAATGGCATTGATGTTATTTTGCTTCATTGTGATTATATCTTTTTCAATGTCCGCATTCGATATAGCACGTCCAGTAACGGAGCTGAATTCATGTCTGTTAACACCACGGAAAACTATTCTCCTGCCATTTATCAGCATCCGGGAATTCTTCATTTCAAACTTTCTGAAGCCAACGGTCTGACAGATATATCCGATGCTGTTATCATCTTCGTCAAATAATTCGATATCAAGTTCATACAGCTTAGGACTTTCAGCACTCCAAAGTTCCGGGCTATCTACTACATTTTCAAAATGCAGGTTAGCGCCTTTCACGGAATCTAAAGTATCAGTTTCACCAAAAACCTTATCTGTTCCCCTTCGAAGCGTAACTGTAATCCTGCCCTTTCCAGATGCTATCAGTCCTGCCTCAAACTTAGCCTTGCTAAAGTCCTCCCCATCAAATGTAGTCCTTATGCTTATATCCTCTACATTGATTCTTGGAACCGCGTAAATATATACACTTCTAAATATTCCGGAGAACCTGAAAAAATCCTGGTCCTCTGTCCAGCTTCCTGATGACCAGTGATATACCTGAACTGCAAGCTTGTTCTCACCTTCTATCAGACTATCCGTTATATCGAACTCTGATGCAGTAAAGGAGTCTTCGCTATATCCTATATATTTTCCATTCAGCCATAGTGCAAATGCACTCTCAACGCCCTGAAATGATATGCGGAAGCTCTCGCCGCTTTTAACAAAATCTTCTGAAAGCGAAAAATACTTCACATATGAACCTACAGGATTATATTCCTTAGGAATATCTCCCGGCATCAGGTCCTCTCTTCCGTCCCATGGGTAGTGAACGTTATTATACCTGGGAAGATCATGTCCCTCCATCTGTATATGTGCAGGCACCTTGATATAGTCCCAACATTTGCAGTCATAATCAGTCTTTTCAAATCCCGCTATAGTCATGCTAAGGTTCTTAGCATATGCAAATCTCCATACCCCATCGAGGCTGTATCTATAAGCTGAACTCCCCAGTTCATATTCCTTTCTGCTTTTAAATAATACATGTGAAGAATGAGCCGGAAGCCTGTTTTCCTGAAAAATCTCCGGATTCTCCAATACTTTATAATCAAATCCCATTTATTTCTTCTCCCAATTACTATTACACGCAGTGTTTTTCATAGTAAATGATTCTCACATACGTCATTCATCTTGCACACCGCTATCATCACCGATTTCATCTTCGTATAAGTCATCCTCATATTCCAATCTGATTTCGTCTTCAAAAAGGTTGCTCCATTCCTCAGACTCTATGTATCCTGTCAGTTCAGTCAGGCGTTTTGCGAAGCTGGTATAACGCTTTTGTTCAAGCGTATTGTCAATCATTTCATTTATCTTGCCAAGATTACCGACGATGACAACCATCTGTCTAGCTCTCGTAACTGCTGTATAAAGGAGATTTCTGTTAAGCAGCTTCTGCGGTCCTGACAGAATAGGAATTACCACTGCCGGATATTCTGAGCCCTGGGACTTATGGATAGTGATTGCAAATGCATGCTCCAGCTCATCCAGCTGGTTATATTCATAAAATGCAACTCTTCCGTCATCGAATCTGACTTCAACTCTCTCATCAAAATCATTTATCTCTTCAATGATTCCCATGTCTCCGTTAAATACGCCAATTCCCTGTTCCACTACAGACTTTACTTTTCCTTTTGAATATACAGACCATTCAATCTTATAATTGTTCTTGATCTGCATTACCTTGTCACCCTCACGGAAAATGATTTCTCCCCTTTCCTTTTCTCTCTTATCAGGAGATGGGGGATTAAGACTTTTCTGAAGCCTTTTATTCAGTTCCTCAACTCCCAGCTCATAATGTCTCATAGGAGTCAGAACCTCTATATCAAGTGGAGATACCTTAAGATATTTAGGCAGATTGTTTTGTACAAGCTCCGTACATTCATCCGCTATTGCTCTGCTGCTCATCCTTGGTATAAAGAAGAAATCCTTGGATTTATTATTTATCTCCAGGTGCTCTCCATTCTTTATCTTATGTGCATTATCAACTATGCTGCTCCCATCAGACTGTCTGAAAATCTTATTCAGAACTGTAACTGAGAAACAGTTACTGTCTATAATGTCGTGAAGTACATTTCCCGCACCAACAGGTGGCAGCTGGTCTGTATCTCCAACCAGAATAAGCTTTGTTCCCGGAGTAAGAGCCTTAAGTAATGCATAGAACAGACTGGCATCCACCATGGAAGCCTCATCAATGATTACAGCTTCCGCTTCAAGAGGATTCATATCATTTCGTCCAAATCTCAGAATACTTCTATCCCCATCAGGCTCACCAGAAAACTCCAGCAGTCTATGAATAGTCTGAGCTGTATATGAAGTTGATTCCGTAATTCTTTTTGCAGCTCTTCCTGTTGGCGCCGCAAGAAGCACTTCGCCACCCTGGTATTCAAAATATTTAATGATTGCATTTATGATAGTTGTCTTACCTGTTCCGGGACCTCCCGTTATAACAGATACTCCCGAGCGTACCGCGAGAAATACAGCCGTTTTCTGTTCAGGCGCAAGCTCTATCTTCTCTTCCTTCTCAACTCTGGCAATAACTTCTTCAACCTCTTTTTCATCGGTATCAGAAATGTCATTCAGATCATGCAGCCTTCTCGCACTCTCAACCTCAGTTCTGTAGTTCCAGTGAGTAAAGCAGTTTACTCCCTCATCAGTTTCTTCAAGAACCACCTTAGCCTTAATGGCCATATCCATCAACAGCCCATGAATTCTCTCCTGAAACTCCTCATAATTCACATCAACCTCGAGAATCTCCCTTACCTTTTCAGCAAGCATCTTTTCAGGAACATACATATGGCCAAATGCCATAGCCTGACCGAGCACATAAAGAATCGCTGAAGTGATTCTGAATTCACTATCCATAGATATACCGGAATTTATAGCAATGCTGTCAACTGTCTTGAAACCGATACCTGGCACATTATCTGCTATCTTGTATGGATTCTTCTGAATGACGCTATATATTTGATCTCCAAATTCACGATATATCTTCATGGAATTCTTGATAGAGATTCCATATTTGGAGAGGAACATTATTACATTTCTATAGGAACGGTTCTCACTGTATTTTACTGCAATCTGCTCAGCCTTACTCTCAGAAATGCCCTTAACCTCGGCAAGTCTTTCCGGTTCCTCATCTATAATCCTGAGAGTATCATCTCCAAACTTTTTTACGATTCTTTTCGCCAGCGCCTGACCGATTCCCTTTATTATTCCAGAACCAAGGAATCTGGTAATACTTTCAGTATCGCTGGGCATACTCAGTTCACTCTCAGTAATCTTGAACTGTATGTCATACTGTGGATGATGAACATATTCTCCTTCAGCCTGGATGTACATACCCTCAACAAGACCAGGAACATTTCCGACAAATATCTCATCACCTTCGGAAGCTTCCACGACAAAAACACTGTAACCGTTTTCTTCGTTCTGATATATGATTTTGTTAATGTAACCTTCCTGGACCATATTTTTTCTCCATAATGTTTTCAAAGCCTTCCTGAAATAAGGAAGGCTTTAGTTTATTCCTGCTGTGCAAGATATTCCATATATTTGCCGGTTCCCACTGCTACTACAGACATCGGGTCTTCGGCTGTCATTGTTGTGATTCCTGTCTTTTCTTCCAGAAGCTGCTCTAATCCATGAAGCAGAGCTCCACCTCCAGTAAGGACTATTCCTCTGTCAGCTATATCAGCTGCAAGTTCTGGCGGAGTTTTCTCCAGCACTGAATGTACCGCTTCAACAATCTGTCCAACTACCTCTCTCAGAGCCTCTTCAGTCTCATCAGATGTAATGGTTACAGTTTTAGGAAGTCCTGTTACAAGGTTTCTTCCACTTACATCCATGGAAATGTTCTCTGGACGTTTAAAGCAGGTTCCTATATTTATCTTAACTTCTTCTGCACTTCTGTCACCTATCAGAAGATTATGACGTTTTCTGATGTACTTGATGATAGCATCATCGAAATCATTTCCAGCTATTTTAATAGAAGACGTAACTACGGCTCCTCCCATGGAAATGACTGCTGTATCGGTGGTTCCTCCACCAATATCTACTATCATATTTCCAACAGGTCTTACTATATCAATTCCTGCTCCAATAGCTGCTGCAATAGGTTCTTCTACTATATTAACGAATCTTGCTCCCGCATTATAGGTTGCTGATTCAACAGCTCTCTTTTCAACCTCGGTAGCTCCAGATGGAACACAGATTGATATTCGCGGACGACGGCCGAAGAAATTCCTTCCAATCGCTTTTTTTATGAAATATTTCAGCATTTCCTCTGCCTGTGTATGGTTTGAAATAACGCCATGCTGCAGCGGTCTGATAGCGATGAGATTGCCAGGAGTTCTTCCAAGCATTAGCTTAGCCTCTTCTCCTATCTCAACGATCTTCTCAGAATCCTTGTCATAAGCAATAACAGTTGGTTCATTCAGAACAACTCCTCTGCCCTTTATATATACAAGAATATTCGCTGTACCAAGATCTATTCCTACATCAAGATTAGCCATTATTTGTTCCTCACTTTAAGTATTTATTCAGGGATTATGACAAGTATTGAAGCCTCTTCCTTATCGGTCCAGTTAATAAATGTCTCCCTCACATCATAGATACCATCAAGTTTATCTATGTAACGTTTGTATTTAAATGTTTTTTGCTCTGTGCGGCCCGAGCTGGATTCAAAGCTTTCATACTTATCAGTAACCTTCGGAATCATGATATAACTGTTCTGTCCTACCACATCCGCTCCCAGCTTATTTCTTATGGCTGCATTGGCATAAATTATCTTTCCTGATTCAACATTCCTGATAAGAATCATAACCGGAATGTCCTCAAAGATTTCTCTTACTACATCAGAACCACCTGAGATGATCTTAATGCGTTTCTCAATGGAAATATCTCTGGAAATCATTTCTGCAACATCCTGTGCAAAATCAATCTCCTGTTTCTGCCATACACGCTCCTTGGAATTCTCAATGAATATAAGCCTTCCGACATATAATGAATTTTCAAACAGTGGAAATACCATAACTGCTCTCGCATTTCCTCTGAATATTTCCACTCTCATCTGATTTGTCATATTATTTTTATCAACAATCAGACAATCATTCTTTATCTTTTCCTGAAGCTCTATATTATAATGATCAGAGTCCCATGTAAAGGCCTCTTCTGCTTCCTTGCTCTTTCCGCCCTTAGCCCAGTAATCTATCAGATTCATCTTACCAGGTCTGTCAAAGTCTATAGCATAATACACCATATAATCGACATCAAGAAGACGTCCGACTCTCTCATACAGATCACTGATATAGGTCTTATCACCATGTGCTATAACCTGAATAATACCCTCTGTAACCTTTTTACTCTGGCGCTCGAACTCCAGCTCTGATTTGATGCTCTCCTCTTCATCAGTAACTCTCGAGCCGATATAAAGGTCAGTCATCACATCTGACAGCATTCTTGACAGAGCTGCCTGCCTGTCAAATGCTTTAAACAGCTTCTGATTCTGGGCTTTATTGTGTGCATAAAGCAACCAGGTTGCACAGAACCTTCCATTTAAGAATAGTGGAGCCGCAGCAAAACGGCTGTCGGGATTACCATCATCTATTTCAGAATACATGGACTGTTTCGAATCTACGATACAATTCACTACATCAAAATACAGTTCTTTATATTGAGGATTCCTTACCGTCTCAAAGAATTCCCCAAGATATGGAGCAGGACCTGTTGGATTAACAAGCACATGTCCATTGATATCTAAAACAACAGAATACAGCTCACAAAGAGACGCAAAGTTATCTATAATCTCCCCAACAGTACTGTTCTGGAAGAATTCTGAATTGATCTTAATATCAAAATCATCTATTTCCACATTATTTATCATGGAGTTGTTATCAGTTTCCTGAACAGGATCTGTAATCTCTCTAAGGATAAATTCCAGATATTTAACTCCATCATTTTCACCATCCGGCAAATAAATTATATCTACATTCAATCTTCTGATTATTCCGTCATCACCAATGTTTCTGACTTCGTACGAAAAATTCTTTGAACCGGATAAAGACATTGTTACAGCTTCATTAAATCTCTGTCTGTCGTCAGGATGCACATAGTCATCAATCAATCTATAACCCTGACTTATCATGTCTGCATTTATCCCGAATATACCGGCATTTGGAGATATGTATTCTACTTTTCTCCTGTTCAGAGAGGCAGCCTGGGATATCGAACTAACCAAAACAACACAGCCAATCTTCTCAAGTGCAGCTCTCATATATTCAGATTCTCTACTCATTGCCCCTCCTTTAACCTTATCACTTATACGAAAAGATGGGTAGTAGACTAAAACCCCGTTCTACTACCCTTTATTTAACTCCACTTAAATTGCTACATTAATCTTCTTCAACATCTGCTTCTTCACCAGGTGTAAGGTCTGAAAATGCACTATCTGTAAGCTTCTTAGTCTCATCAACTGCTTCTGTTACATTCTCAAGAGCCTTTCCAAGCTGAGCCATAAATGCACCAATGGAATCAAATTCTCTCTTAACAGTAGCACGATTCTGACGGATTTCTTCTCTTGTCTCAGCCTTCTGAGTATTGCATTCAAGAATAGTATCTTCTTTAAGTCTTGCACATGCTGCCTCAGTCTGTGACTTCAGATTATCGCATCTTTCCTCTGTTTCTGCTTCAAGAGCATTGCATCTACGCTCTGTTTCATATGAAAGTCTGTCTGTTTCTTCTTTAGTTTTCTTCTTAAGGCTCTCACACTCTGCATAGGTTGTCTCTTTCTGTTCCTGACAGCTGCTCTGTGTCTCAGAAAGAAGTCTGTCGCATTCAGACTCTGTTGCAGTCTTAAGAGCTTCACATCTGCTTGTAGTTTCTTCAATCATCTGCTTGCACTGAGCAGTTGTTTCAGCAGTCTTAGCCTCACATTCCTCATTTGTCTTCTGAGTAAGAGCATCTGCTGTCTCTCTTGCTGAAAGAAGAGTTCTGGATATTGATTCATATCTGGAAGCAGATTCTCTTTCTCTCTGCTTATAATCCTCAAGCTGAACCTTAAGGCTTTCAACCTCATTCTGAAGATTCTCATTAACGCTCTTAAGATTCTCTATAGTACTCTTGGATTCAGTCATATTGGTTTCACGCATCTGCTGAAGACCTTTAACTGCTTCGCTGAGCTTTGCTGCATCTTCCTTAAGCTGATTAATCTCATCTTCATATTTCTTCTGTTCTTCCAGTATAAAGGTTTCAGTTGCCTTTTTATCATATCCACCAAAGGATACTGTCTTGATATTTAATTCCATAATACTCCCCTTTCTCTACGGAAATAATTCGGTAAACACCTCATCAGAGACTTAACATATTAAATACTTAAATAAATATTTAATATGGGCTATACATTAACTCTTCAACATCTTTGTGACCGTAAGCATACATCTTCTCAACAATGTAGTTCTTTACGGAATCTGGTGCATTTATCTCGATAATCTTCATGAAGTTATCTACATACTCGCACCACTTCTTATAGATTTCTTCTTTATCATCCCGAGATGGCTGCTTAACTGCCTTTTCTTTATCGAATCCAAGGTTTTCTTCAGAGCGAAGTATATCCTTCATTCCAATTGACTGGAATGTAATACCATAAGCTATTCTCTGAAGCTGTTCTGTACGAACATATGCACAGTCATACATTTCTGTAACGAGATCAAGAATCGCATCATCAGCATTATCAAAATAATGGCATTTGAAATACATATCTTCTTTTCTTGCAAGACCTTCTATATCCTGTGTATTGTACCAGAAATGCTTTGCAGTCTTTATCTCATCACCATGAGTTCCAAACTTTTCTTCAAAAGCTTTATCTTTTTTCTTTACTTTACGTTTCTTTTCCTTTGGCTTAGGATTTTCCTCCATGAATTCTTTCATGTCCTTCATGTCATTTATTCCGGCCTTAGGATTGGTTGTATTGACCTCTTCAACAGAGTTTACTGTATTGATATGAACTTCATTTACAGGATTAACCGTTATCTTATCATAAGACTGAGTACTATCTGCCACACCCTTCTGTAACTGAACAGGTCCGGCAACATTCTGAGTCTGATCATCTGTCTTAGTCCCAGCAATTGGAGCACCTACGTTTTGTTCATATGCTTTACTATCAAATCCTGGAGTCTCAACAAATGCACTATCAAATGAAGCATTATAATCAGGTGATTCAGCCTTTCTCTTTGCTTCCAAATTGTATTCGTCAATTGAATCAAGGGATTCGCTTCTAACTTTTCTAAGTTCTTCTTCTATTCTTACAGTTTCAAGCTTGTCTGTGGATTGAGAAACCGGTGAATCTTCGCTTTCGTCATCTGATGCTTCATCTGATGAATTATTATTTGAAGTCTCCTCTGAAACCTCTTCTGAAGTCTTATTTGAAGTCTCGTCAGATTCTTCCGACTGTTCTTCTCCAGTTACAGACTTAGCTATCTCTTCAACTCTTCTCTTAGCTGATTCCTTAGCAGCCTTATCAAGGTCTTCCTCGCTTGCCTCTTCATCAGAGACCGTAAACTGTTCAGCTGATTTCTCAGCTTCCATCTCGGCTTCCATTTTTGCCTTTGCTTCTTCAACGGATCTGGCTATCTCATCAACCATCTTGGATCTTGAGGAATTCTCATCCTCTTCCTGATTTGTATCTGTTTCCAGTTCATCATCATCCGCATCCTCTTCAGACTCATTTGATCTGAGGATTTTGATAGTAACTATGATAAGAACCAGTAAAAATATCAAAAGTACTGCTGCAAATACCAGTATCATTAAAGTATCTGAATTAAGTTCACCTATCATTTCAATCAGCTTGTCCATCATTAACTCCTATAAGATCTTCTAATGTAACACTGCCAAGATAGTCAGTAATAATATCATATAAATGTGTCCACATACCAACTGTACAACATTCCTCAGCCTTCTCACATTTCTGCTCATCTGACTCCAAACAGGTAACCGGTGCAAGTGTCCCTTCTGTAATCTGCAGAATAGATAATACCGTATATTCTGAAGCAGGTCGACTGAGCTTATAACCGCCACCTTTTCCTCTATGAGCATCTACAAAGCCTTTCTTGGAAAGAAGCCCCATTATGCTCTCTAAATATTTTTCAGATATTCCCTGTCTCTCAGCGATATCCATAAGAGGTATTGGTTCGTCATGCCCATTCTGAGCAATATCAATCAATACTCTCAGTGCATATCTCCCTCTTGTAGAAACCAGCAACGATACTCACCTCTATTTGTACTTTACTTAAATTCTTTTTCATCGGGACAATATGAAACATTCATTATCCACTATGAATAATAACCCACGTAAGTATAACATAGCCCTTTTTTTATCTCAAGTAGGAATAAAACTTATCAGGAAAGTTTTTCTATAGCAGCATCTATTCTTTTAAGAGATTCGTCTTTTCCAAGAATTGACATCAGCTCTGTAGCTCCTCCAGGAGTTGCAGCCTTCCCTGACATAGCGGTTCTGAGCGGCCACATTATAAAGCCGGTCTTATATTCATTCTCAGCACCAAATTCCTTAAGCTTTTCAAATAATGTATCATTATCAAACTGATCAGCCTGCAGATTCTCAAGAACTGGACGAACCTTTTTAAGAAGCTCTAAAGAATTCTCTGCATTAGTCTTCATTTTCTTATGTGTATAAAGACTGATATCATATTCTGGAACATTTTCGAAGAAATCAATCTGCTCTGGAATATCTGTAAATACTTCTATTCTGGTCTGTACCATTGCAGCTATCTTCTTGAGGTCAATATCTCTTGTGATCACTGACTTCAGAATTGGTTCAGCCTTCTCGAAAAATGCATCAAATGGCATCTTCTTAATATATTCTCCGTTCATCCACTTGAGCTTTGTCATATCAAGTACTGCCGGAGATTTGGATATCTTATGATAATCAAACTCTTTAACAAGTTCCTCAAGTGAGAATATTTCCTCATTTGAATCCGGGCTCCAGCCAAGAAGTGAAACAAAGTTAACTATTGTTTCTGTAAGAAAGCCCTGCTCAAGCAGATCCTCAAAAGAAGAATGACCGCTTCTCTTTGACAGTTTATTATGGTTCTCATCAGTAATAAGCGGGCAATGAATATACACAGGAACCTCCCAGCCAAAGGCTTCATAGAGTCTGTTGTACTTCGGAGCTGAAGAAAGATATTCATTTCCTCTTACTACATGTGTGATACCCATAAGATGATCATCCACTACATTAGCAAAATTATACGTCGGATAACCATCAGATTTGATAAGAATCATATCATCAAGTTCAGCATTCTGAACTTTTATAGTTCCGTATAGTTCATCTTCAAAACAAGTCTCGCCCTCAGTAGGATTGTTCTGTCTTATAACATAAGGAACTCCAGCAGCCAGTTTCTCTTCAACCTCTTCCTTTGAAAGATTGAGACAATGCTTGTCATAATGAAAAACCTTCTTCTTTTCTCCATCTATCTCAATTTCCTGACTGAGTCCTGCCAGACGCTCTTCAGAGCAAAAGCAATAATAAGCTTCCCCCTTTTCTACAAGCTTCTTGGCATATTCAAGATAAATGCCCTGAGCCATTCTCTCTGACTGAACATATGGACCAACATCTCCGCCCTTATCCGGCCCTTCATCCCATAAAAGACCTGTTTTTGTCAGGGTGTTGAATATTATGTCAACCGCTCCTTCCATTTCTCTATTTTGGTCGGTATCCTCTATTCTCAAAATAAAATCTCCACCTTCATGCTTTGTAATAAGATATGCATAAAGTGCTGTTCTGAGATTGCCCACATGCATTCTTCCTGTAGGACTTGGTGCGAATCTTGTTCTAATTTTACTCATTTCTTTTTCCTCACTATGTTATTCTGAAACGTCTCGTCAAAAACCTTTTGTTGAGACGTATTAGTCTAAAATAAAAAAACAATTAAAAGATATCATCTTCAAAATCATCGTCTTCATCAAAACTGGGAGGTTCAGGCTTCTCATCGAGTATGGCATCCATTTCTTCTCTGGTATATTCACCTAGATGCTCTGAATCTTCCATCTCATCATCATCCCAGACCTCAGTCTGATCATCCTTATATTTACTTAGTTCATATTCCTGTTCACGTTTACGGCAGGTATACAGATATTCATTGAGCTGTGCTCCTATAAATACCAGATAAATAACTATGTACATCCAGAATAGAAGCATGACCACTGTAGTCAGTGAACCGTACATATAGTTTCTGGTTGCTACATAATCGATATAAAGCGAAAACACCTTAGTTATCACAACCCATGAAAACGCTGCCAGAACCGCTCCCGGAATCTGCTTAATAAATGAAAGCTTTCTTGTAGGAACTATTGTGTACATCAGATCAAAAACTATCAGAAGAAGTACAAATGTCGCCGCATTTCTCAGACTATATACGAGTAATGCCTCATTATAGTAGATCGGGAATTTTCTAATGATGATGCCTGCAATCTGGGTACCAAACATATTTAGCGGAATGATTGCAATGAATATCAATATGAAAACTAATGTATATAATGAACCAATTCCTCTTACTATAAAATAATTCCTGCTTTCTCTGGATCTATACACTTCATTAAGACCATATCTGATAGCTGTTATTCCCTTTGCCGCTGACCAGAGTGCCAGAAGAATCGAAATAACTGTAAATGAGCTGGTAAAATTACCATACATTTCATCTACAACCCCTACTACAAGGTCTTCAAATCTAGATGGAATCATGTAGCAGATTATTTCGATAACCTGCTCCTCGGTAATATTAAGTGCCTTGGGAAGTCCGATAATTATATTCATAATCGGGAAGAAGGACAGAAAAATAAAGAATGCAGACTGAGCCGCAAATGCAGCCATGTGCTCGTCTGCTGTCCCTTCCCAGAATCTGATAATATCTTTTATCCGGTTCATAATATTTTTTCTCCATGGCTAGACTGTCTCTGTTATTTACAGAGTGATCACCTTCCAATCAATGGAATTATTTAGATTTACTATTC
>JAILEL010000468.1 GCA_024687845.1 Eubacterium sp. | reverse complement strand
CCCCCTAAGACACGATTCTAATATACGCATTAGATGTAACCTTATAAATAATAGCATAGAACAGGCCGAATATAAATACGCAAACTGCTGAAGTAAGTATTAAAAGTGGTGCATTGAAAAGTCCAAAAAGCATGAGAAGTTTGTTGACGATTGGAAGAACTACCGCCAGATGAATGCAGGCTAAAACAATCGGAATCATGAATACTGTGAGCATCTGTGAATTAACGCTGTTTCTTATATCTTCCATCGTCATTCCAACCTTCTGCATTATTCCGAAACGTCCCTGATCCTCATAACCTTCTGATATCTGTTTATAGTAGATAATGATTACACATGAAACCAGGAAAATGATGCTCAGAAGTATTCCCAGGAAGAATAGTCCACCAAATGTACTTACAAAATCATCTCTTTCAGCCTCGTGACTCTCAGCATAATAATTTGAAAAGCCTAAGTCCTTCAGTTCTGTTTGCAACGACTGTTCCAATGTCTCAGCGAGAGCAATCTGTCCCTCGGCATCCAGCCCTGTGTCAAAGCGGCAGTGCCAGAACCAGGCCAGCATCGGAGTATCATCATAATCCTTATAATCTGCAAATTTCTTCGCAACTTCATTTACATCATTTACCAGAAGATATACTGTAGGTGATGCAGCTCCAGCAGCAAACGGATCTATCTCTTTTATGCTATCATCGAATCTATCTGCAATCTTTAGTTTTATGTCTCCAATAGTTATTGAATCGCCAATCGTAATCTTCTTTGCAGTACCCGCGATTGCCTCACCAGGAGCAACCTTCAAATCATGACCAAATATCCTGTTATAATCATTTACATCCAGAAATTCTACTTCAACTACCTTGTCATAATCAATAAATGCAAAATTCGTCATAGAATTAAGCGATACCTGAAGCACATTATTTTCATAGTACCCTGCGATAGAATATACGTGGTAAGTCTTATTATTTGTAACAACTGCGCCATGTTTCTCCGCTGTATCTCTCAGACTCTTATCGAGTCTTTCTCCAAGCTCATCAAGACTTTCGTCATAACCATACTTGCAGGCAAATGCTCCTATCTCGTTAGGATATCTTGCATTAAGGCAGTCCTCTGAACCAACATAAAGTGCTGATGTGGATGAAAGCATTACAAGAACCATTGTAAGCAGGATGCATATGGACGCGAGACCTGCTCCAGTTCTCTTCATACGATAAGCCATAGATGAAACTGATACAAAATGGTTTGTCTTATAGTAGTAATTCTTATTCTTCTGAAGAAGTCTGCAAAGTATAACCGCCCCCGCAATAAGTAACAGATATGTTCCTATAATTACTAATATTGCTGCAACAAAGAACCAGATAAGTGCCGACAGAGGCTGTTCTATCTTAAGAGCGATATAATAGCCTGCGCCAAGAAACAGAAGTCCCAGTATACCAAGGAGCCAATTAGACTTAGGTGGTTTCTCGCCTGCCTTATCTGCTGCAACCAGCTGAGCTGCACTCGAGAACCCTATCTGTCTAACTGAGTTAAGGTAGATAAGAGAGAAAATAATAGAGAAAACTATTATTGTATAAATAACAGAGCTTACTGATATTGAAAATGTATATCTCGTTGGAACTGCAATCATCCTGGTAAAGCCAAGCTCTGCAAATTTGGATAATCCAATACCTGCAACAAGGCCAATAGAAATAGATATTCCCCAGATAATCAAGGTTTCAAAAAAGAGAATCCTTCCAATATTTCTCTTATTCATTCCAAGAATATTATATAGACCGAATTCTTTCTTACGTCCTTTGATCAGAGTTGACTGGGTATAAAAAAGAAATATTGTAGCGAAAATGCTGATGATAAAGGTTCCCATCTGCATCATCATGGTTGCAGTGCCGCCACCTGACATTCCCTCCATAACCTTAGAATATCCAAGAAAATGAATGATGTAGTATATTGCTACCATAAGCACACATGTAATAAGGTAAGGTACATACAGCCTTCCATTTTTCTTCATTCCCTCTACAGCAAGCCTGGGATATAATAGAGTCTTCATTACATTTCACCTCCCTTTGCGAGAAGTGTAAGTGTATCGCTGATTTTCTGATACATCTGCTGATCTGTTGATTCTCCACGATATATCTGATGGAAGATCACACCATCCTTTATAAATAGAACTCTTGATGCATTGCTTGCAGCCTTAGTGGAATGAGTAACCATCAGAATCGTCTGTCCCATCTGATTAACCTGTCTGAACAGGCCAAGAAGTTCATCGGAAGACTTTGAATCAAGTGCGCCAGTCGGCTCATCAGCAAGTATAATCCGAGGATTTGTTATAAGCGCTCTTGCAACTGCCGCACGCTGCTTCTGTCCACCGGAAACCTCATAAGGATATTTCTTTAGTAGCTCTTCGATACCAAGTGTTCCCGCTATCTTGTCCAGACTTTCCTGCATCTCTGCAGGCTTCTTTCCAGCTAAAACCAGTGGAAGAAATATATTATCCTCAAGAGAAAATGTATCAAGCAGGTTAAAGTCCTGAAAAACATATCCCAGATTATCGCGGCGGAATCTTGCAACATCCTTATCCTTAACCGAACTAAGATCCATGCCGTCAAGAATTACATTTCCCTCTGTCGCTCTATCAAGAGCTGCAAGGATATTGAGAAGAGTGGTTTTTCCACTTCCAGACTCACCCATGATTGCAACATACTCACCCTTTTCAACGGAAAAGCTCACATTCTTCAGAGCTTCAACAGAAGTGCCTCCGAATCTTGTCTTATATATTTTTTTTATACTCTTTGCTTCAAGTAGACTCATGATTTTATTCCTTTCGTTTATATGTTTGATGGTAGCTACTCAGTAGGTGCTTCAAAGAGTATTCGGGACGTCCGTGCACGTAATACAGTTTTTATTAAGCATATATCCTACCTACTGAACAGTTACTGTAGTGAGTATAAAAAATTAAGCAGATTCATTCCATCGAATCTGCTTACGTAATTCTTACATCTGTGTCACATTTATGAAATATCTTATTCAACACCTAGTGACTCTTTCCTCAGATCAATAATTATCTTCGTTCCTACTCCCAGTATTGACTCAGCATTTATCTTATGTCCCAGATTCTCACACACTCTCCGGCAGAGATATAGTCCTATTCCACTTGCCCTTTTATCTGCCCGTCCATTGAAGCCTGTGTATCCGTTTTCAAATATTCTAGGAAGGTCCTCAGCCGCAATTCCTATACCCGTATCTTCTATAGTAAGGATATCAGGCTCTTCCATCCGAATCCTAATCCCACCACTATTA
>JAILEL010000465.1 GCA_024687845.1 Eubacterium sp. | reverse complement strand
CCGATAACACATAAAGCATGGGCTATCATAGCTACTTCAAGGCTGTGCTCACTCAGATTCTCAGGTCTGGAGTTTCGCATCAGCGCCCAGCGTTCAATATATTTCATCCTTGATACAGTTGCAAAAAAATTATATTCCATGGTAAATATCCTTTATTTCTATATTTCTTTATGACTTTAGTCAGCCGCTACAAAATTAATATCCAGCAGCTTATCCATATAGGCTTTCTTTTTGTTATCTGGCAGATTCATAAAGTGATAATTCATAAGCTTTATCAATATTTCATCTGCAGAATTAGTTCCGAGGTTTCTTATTTTTCGTAATTGTTTCTTACTGGTTTCACCGTCTTTCGTATAGATTCCATTTACAAGACTATCCAGGTTATCATAGCCTGCTCTTTTAAGACAGTGATAAGCTCTGACACTTAGATCCAGCACTTCTATATCCTGATGCAGCTGGTCTTTTGTAAATTTCACATGATAATGGAATGTTCTTTTATTCTTCGATAAAACAATTAAGATTTCTTCGATTGTTATTCCATCCAGATATTTATTCATTTCCTTTGACACGTTCTCGTTCAGTCCTATCATAGTCGACACCTCCCATAGTATTCTTTACTATTTCTTTTACACCATGGCAGCCGATAGTTTTTATTTTGTCTTCAAACTTCTTGCTTACCATTCTTGCTAGATACTTTAGTTCTGATACATCAGGAGCTATTGCTGTTGCATGAATTCGATTTTCACCTGTCATAATATATAACTCAGTCACATATCCAGTACGAGCCAAATATTCCAGGAGATCTTCATAGTCATCATCTACGGTAGTAATCTCCATGAGCATTTTTACGTTGTCTTCACGATATATAACAGCCGTATATCCACGTATTATTCCAGTTTCCTCAAGCTTTGTAACACGTTTTTTTACCGCCACTCTGGACAGACCGAGTTCATTTCCTATTTCGGTGAAACTCATTCTTCCATCTTTCTTCAGGAGCCTTAGAATTTCCTTATTTGTATCATCCATAAGTATCCTTTCCACATATCAAACGATATGACTTGTATTAGATCAGTGTCGACTCTGACTATTTTGATTATACTTCTTTGATGATACAGTTTTCAATAGGAGTGGTTACGAATCGTAACCCAGCCTTTGTATCCCCTCTCTTATTGCCACTATCCTCTGATATATCGTAGGATGATCATGATACAAAGCCACAAAAAGAGGATGCGGATTAATATCTATAAGCTCATCACTACTCATTCTCTTAAAAGTTTCAATGAGTTCTTCCCCATAACCATTCTTCACTGCTTCCTGATCAGCTTCATATTCTTCTTTTCTCTGTCTATAATTTGTAAAAAGGCCGAACAAAGCAAACAATGGTCTTCCAAAACTCAGCAACACAAAGAGAATTACGTAATAATTCGGAACGGTTATGTCAAATGATCTCATTACCCAATTATTAAGCATTTCTATAATTGGAAATTTTCCTGGATCAGCAACATAAAGCCACATAAGAACAAATAATATTACCAGTTCCACATATCCAAGATAATCTATAAAATCTTTCTTATGTTTCAGATGTCCAACCTCATGTGATAAAACAGCGAGAAGTTCTCTTTCTGAATTTTCATTTATGAAATTATCCGCTATTCCAAATTCTCTGTACCAGAATAATTTGAGAAGAAATGCATTTTTAGATACTGATTTTTTGGATTCATTGTAAACATATATCTTTTTTACTTTCTTCTTTGATGATTCCTGAAGCTTATTTATCTTGTCCTTTAATTCTCCATCCTCAAGAGGAGTAAATTTATACTGTATTCTGAGAGAAACAAGCTGGATCAATAATAATAGAAATATAATCAAAAATATCCCGGCAGCTACAGCCAGACACACCAGAAAGCCTTTTCCATAACCTAAATGTATTTTCAATGAAAGATTCTTAAGACCAAACGCTATACAGGTAAAAATTTCTAACAGAACAATCATCATAACATTTTCAAGAATTATACTTACAATAGTGTCCTTAACAAATGTTTTTTTAGTCATCTTATTCTGTTTATACTTTTCCTGAATTACAAATGTATTATAGTAACTAAATGGTATGCTGACTATTTTCTCTATAATCATCAAAAACAGATAATTTACGATCACAACCAGATAGACATTCTTATTTGCTAAATTCTCAATCCAGGTATAGATTGGCGACAGTATGATACTTGTATCAATAACAAAGTTGATTATATGTTTTATAAACATCATCTTGCTGTTATCTGCTTTGTAATCCAAAAATGTCTGATATCTCTCTGCATCATAAATATCTGCTACCTCATCTGGAAGCTTTTTATCTCTTTGAATCTTAGCTATTTTCGCCTTTACTCTTGACCATATAAGATCAAAAATATTAAAAATCACAAGTACAATTCGTGCTGACATTTATCTTTCTCTTTCCTCAATTATGTGTATTACTTCTTTAGTTTCAAGAATGTCCCTTATTCTTTCTTTTATAAATGGAGGCTTAATATCTAATCCTTCTATATCTTCAATAGGAATCCAAACCAGCTTTTCTCCAAGATCGGAGTCTTTGTTGCAGAGGGCGGCATCATCATCAGAAATCTTCATACGATAATAGAATTCCAAGGCATGACAATTATATCCATCAACTATTCCTCCATGTCCTTTAAAGAAGTTTTCAAGTAAATGAGTGTAAGAATGGGTTTTAGAGCCCTCTGAATCCACACTGCTCTCATACTATTATCCACTATACAATATGATAGAATCCCAAGAATATGATAATCCGAAGTCTCTCTCAGTATAACCATATATCTGAAGATTGCCTCTTCTGAAGAAATCTTTTTTCCCTGACTATCAACTTCTTCTCCTTCACTTTTTTTCACCATACAGATTTACAACATTC
>JAILEL010000460.1 GCA_024687845.1 Eubacterium sp. | reverse complement strand
TAGAAAGGAAAATAATATGTATAAATTATTCGTAATCGCAAAAAACAACATGAAAAAACAAAAGGGCGACATGATTACATTTCTCATCCTTACGCTTATATCTGCATTTCTTATATTCGACTGTGCTTCAGCGATACTTGGAGTAAGTCATGTATTAGATGACTGCTTTAAAGACATAAATGGCGCTCATGTTATGCTGTACTGTGGAGACAGTGATGAAGAAACCAAGGCTGCTGAGAAGAGCTTTAAAGAAAATGAATACATCGTAGATTACGAGCAGACAGATAATGTTCGTATATTTGCAGCTTATAGAAAAAAGGGCGAGAAAGAATTTATGGATTACCCATTCTTAGCCGAAAACTTTGATCAGGTTAAGACCATAATGAATGTGAAGAAACCAAATAAAAACTATAAGGAAAATGATATCCTGCTACCACTTAATATGCAGGGAAGCTATGCAGAAGGTGATATCATACAGCTTAAGCTTGATGATGATGTATACGACTTTACAGTGGCTGGATATATAGAAAATCCATATTTCTGCTCAACAATGAATCTGACTATTTACAGCGTAGTTATGTCACAGAAAATGATAGATAAAATGTATGACGCACATACTGGCCTGGTTCAGAAACTGATCGCTCATAAGGGAGTTGTCAGTGAAGAAGATCTCAGATCAAAGAAGATAGACACAATCGAACTCGAGGCACAGATAGGAGATGTCTTCAAAACAGAGCTAAATGAGGCACAGAAGCAGAATCCTGAAAAGGCTTATCCAAACTACCTCTTAGTTAACTGGCAGACACTGAGGGGCGGATCACAGTTTATCCCGGTTATAGTAATTGCAGTTATCCTGGTATTTGCAGTAATAATTCTAGCTATTGCTATAGTGATAATATCCTTCAGTATCAAAAACTTTATACAGAAGAATATGAAGAATACAGGGATTCTCGAAGCGAGTGGTTATACAGTAAAAGAACTGAGACTTTCACTCACACTTCAGGTAGTTCTTGTGGGTCTCATTGGAAGCCTGATAGGAATAATAGCTGGCATTCTTACATTTGAAAGCTTTGGAAATATAATAAGTATGGTTCTTGGTCTCAGATGGAATCAGGCAGTTAATTATCTGATCGCTATTGTTACAGTAATCGGAGTGGTATTAATCCTTGCTTTTGTAACAAATATAATCAGCAATGCTTACAATGAGATATCAGTTCTGGATGCACTTAGAGGCGGAATAAGTACACACAATTTTAAGAAGAATTTCTTCTCATTTGAGAATACCCCGCTTCCTATTCCAGTAACAATGGCACTTAAGGATACATTTGGCGGACTTGGAAGAAATATTATCATGGTAGTAATATCTGCTATTCTTGCAATCTCAACACTGACTGGATTTGGAATGCTCGAGAATTTTGGTAAAGCACCTGATAAGATGATTAAAATGTTCGGATTTGAGCCGGCAACTGCTATAGTTACTGATGATGATCTGGGAACGGATTATGAGAAGATATCCAGCACGCTTAAGGGAATGAAGGGCGTAGAAAATGTACTTACAACTTCAGGTGTTGATCTTACAGTTGAATATAATGATAAAAAACAGTCAATATACACATTTTTCTATGATGATGTAGACAGATCAACCAATACATTACTCCTGGAAGGAAGACTACCTGAGAAGGACAATGAGATTATGGTGACACCAGGCGTTGTGGAGGATCTGGGAGCAAAGATAGGAGATGTAGTAACTATTGAATATGCAAATGAAAAGGCAGATTATATTATCGTTGGAACGAATCAGAGAATGGAACGTATGGGAAGAACAATCCTGATGTCAATAGATGCTTCTCAAAAGCTCATATCCGGAGGACTTCAGTATGAGTACTATGTAACTGTAGATGATAATACATCCTATGATGATATAGTTAATGAACTCAGTACATTAGAAAAAGAAGAAGGCTACAGCTTCGGCAGCCAGGACTATCATAAGGTGATGGATTCGACAATAGCTACACTTGGAATGTCCATGAAGCTTATCTGCTTATTAATAGTAGCAATAACTATACTTGTAGTAGTCTTTGTAGAGTCTCTCGTTATCAGAGCAAAGATAAGTCGTGAATGGAGAGGCATGGGAATCAGTAAAGCACTTGGACAGACAAGCGCAAACCTGATATCACAGATAATGCTGTCAAATATGCCGGCAATATTACTGGGAACTCTGCTTGGTTCGCTGGCTGCACCATTTGTAGGAAGTACTATATGCAGGACTGCATTTGTACTGTTTGTAATCAAGAGTGTGCCATTTGAAATCCCGGCATATTACATGCTTATAACAATAGTTGGAATAGTTGTTATTGCAATCCTTACATCAGGAACAGCAGGCCTTAAGGTTAAGCGGTTAAAGCCAATAGAAATGATTACAGAGGAATAAACTATTATATTTTGAATTCGCAGGTTTGATAAATAGTGACTCTGCTTGCAAAATGCTATCATTATTGATATAATAATGATAGCATTTTTGACTTAGGAGGTGGTTTTATGCTTACAATTAATGAGATGAAGAAGATAAGAACCGCGAAGGGGTTATCATATGAAGAGATAGCTAAACTCTCAGGTGTGTCCGTAAGTTCGGTTCAGAAGCTTTTTGGTGGGGAAAATGCAAATCCAAGGAGAACAACGATTGAGAAGCTGAATCAGGCTTTTAATTCGCTGGATATATATTTGTGTGATATATCTGATAAAAAGGACCAAAACCTTTACGAAAATAAAAATGAGGTTCAGGAACCTGGTGCGAGGTATACTATATATGAAAAAAACAAGATGGTTTCTGGAGGGGCTGAAAATATATTTTCCAGAACTGGATATACATATGAGGATTATCTGGCTCTAGAGCTTCCGGAGGGAAAAAGAGTAGAGATAATAGATGGAATTATTTATGTTATGGCATCACCATCATATACACATCAGGCAATTTCTGGATATATTAATAATTTTCTTAATAATGAGCTTAGAAAAAGAAAAAGAAGATGTTTATCATTTGCTTCTCCTGTAGATGTCAGACTTGATTATAGTGATGGACCTACTACAGTAGTACAGCCGGATATAGTGATTAAATGCTCTGAGGAATTACAAACTGATGAAGACGGAAATGAAATACCTTGGATTCCGAGATTTGTTATAGAAATCATTTCCAAATCTTCAAAAACAAAAGATATGTATATAAAAACCCAAAAGTACAGAGAATCGGGAATTCAGGAATATTGGATAATAAATAATAAGAAAAAACAGGTAATAAAACATAATTTTCTGAATGAAACAATTGAAGTATTCGGTTATAATGAAAAGGTGCCCATTGATATTTTTAATGGTGATATTCAGATAGATATGAAGGAGCTCGAAGATTATCTGCATGAGTATGCAGACATACTTGGAATTACAGATAATGAGGCAGTTTACTAATGGAATAAAAATTAATGTTCCGATAAGATTGCCTAAGGGGGAAATTAATAAAAATGCATTATAATTGTCTAATAGTTGATGATGAGATTGAACTGGCCAAAATGACAGCTGAATATTTTCAGATGTTTGATATAAAGACGGAGTATGTGGAAAGTGCTTCGTCCTGTTATGATTTTCTGGAAAAAAATGAAGTGGATCTTATTCTTCTGGATATTAATCTGAGAGACGGATCGGGCTTTGAAGTCTGTAAAAAAGTGAGAGAGAAATATCAGCTTCCAATACTTTTTATAAGTGCAAGACAGAGTGATGATGATGTACTGATAGCTCTCAGCATTGGTGGAGATGACTACGTTAAGAAACCATACAGCCTTTCGGTTCTGCTTGCAAAGGTTAAGGTGAATTTGAAACGAGTAGAGCAGTTGAAAAAGCTGTCCCAGGTTGAAACTCTGGCGGCAGAACAGGCGGCTACTGGCGGTGCAGGTCAAAATGCGTCAAGTGGAGATACTTCAGAATTAAAGGATGCTTCAGAAAATAATATAATCGTTCTTGATGCACCAACAATGTCAGCAACTATAAAAGGAAAGCGGGTTTCACTCAAAGCCAAGGAATTTGCACTTCTCAGTTCATTATATGAACATAGGAATACTATTGTAACAAAGGACCAGCTCTTTGAAGAGGTCTGGGGCGACACGTTTTATTCAGATGGTACACTCAATGTTCATATAAGAAAACTCAGAGAAAAACTTGAGGAGGATCCTAATAATCCGGAATTTATCAAAACAATCTGGGGAACAGGATACATTTTGGAGATATGAAAAGTATAAGAAATGTAATCTTAATATTTTCAGCTATGATGCTTGCTGGTCTGGGATTTTTGCTCTATCAATTTAGAAAGATCGGTATTGTAACAAACAACGTAGCTTCTTATGATGACAGCGAGATAGAGGTTTACAAAAAGGTCTGGTCGAGTATAAATAGCAGTTTTATGGATGCCCAGGGACTGATGATGAAATATCTTATAATATTCTGGGTTATCATTTTGATTTCCGGATATTTATTTATCCTACTTGTTTATTTACAGCAGATTAAGCCGGTTAAAGAAATGGAGAGCTTTGCATCAGAGATAGCTAAGGGCAATCTGGATACAGCACTTCCGATGCATAGAGAAAATATGTTTGGAGGCTTTACGGAAAGCTTTGATCTGATGAGAGAAGAACTGAGAGCTGCCAAGGACAGAGAACTTGCCGCAGAGCATGCCAAGCGAGAGCTTGTAGCTGAGCTTAGTCATGATCTTAAAACTCCAGTTGCCACAATTCAGGCAACCTGCGAGGTTCTTGAGATGAAATATATGAAGGAACGCACGAAGCTTACGAGTGAGCTTGATTCAATCGGTGAATCAGACGATTCTAAGATTCCCGGACTTCAGTCAGCACTTCAGGAAAATGACAACATGCTGGAAAAGATAGGTTACATTTCCAACAAATCAGAGACTATCAATCAGCTGGTTCAGAATGTATTCAGAGCAACCCTTGACGATATGGACGAGATACATGTGCAGGCTACTGAAAATGATTCGAAAAAAATAGAAGGATATTTCAGAGGTTTAAAAGATTACGGAAATATCATACTGGATAACAGCATTCCGGAATGTCTCGTATATATGGATGTCCTCCGAATGGAGCAGGTTGTAGATAATATCGTAGGTAATTCCTACAAATACGCCGGAACGGATATACATGTTTTCTTCGAGGAATTAAGCGGTGTGATGACCGGAGAAGGCGTAAAGAAGGATTTTATAAGAATAAGGATTAAGGACAGCGGCCCTGGTGTACCTGAGGAAGAACTTCCATTAGTAGTAGAAAAATACTATCGAGGCAGTGATGCTCAGGAGAAAACAGGCTACGGACTGGGTCTGTACCTTGTAAAATGGTACATGGAAAAACAGGGCGGTGGAATGGAATATTATAACGATGACGGCTTCGTGGTAGAACTACTTATCCGTAAAGTATAATGTTGATCATTTAAGATACTGAGAGGTGAAACAATGGCAGCAAAAAGGATTAAAAAATATAAAAAATTCAGAAAGCGAAGAGTAGTCGGACCGATTATATTATTTGTGATTTTTTCAATGATTATGGTTTCAACTCTTGCATTCTGTACGGAATTCTTCCTAAATTACCTGCTAAATACAAAGATGCTGAATGAATATGATGATATCGCTTATCTGGCTCAATTGTATGAGCTTGAGGTGAAGAACGGAAATGTTGATTATGAGCATATAAATGCAGAAGGTCATGATTATATAATCGTAGATAAGAACGGTAAGGTTCTTTATGAAAATGGAGAAAATACATGTTCAACTACTGCTAAGAAAACAACTCTTTCGATGTTTTCCGATGAGATAGAGGTTTATCAGGATACTAAGAATCCATCTATAGTGATAGATTCTAACGGTAAACCTAAGATTGATATGAAGAATTATAAGAATTGGAGTAGTAGTCCGGAAGTAAGAGAAGGGTCAGGCGGACACCATATCGGATATGATCCCGATGATGAAGATGAGGAAAATGACAACCTTAATACCATTGATGTAAGTGATGACGATACCAGCTTTTCGATATCCTATAATGCCAAAGCCAAAATGCTGAATCTTCCTCTGTGGTTATCTGTTGATGTAAATGGTGGTAAAGAAAGATTCATTGGAAAAGCCCTTTTCAGCTTTGACATGAGAGAAACAACCACATTTGCGATAATTATGGGCACTGTATTTCTGATAGTATTCTTCATGGTTTTTGGAATGCTGATAAATGTTATCAGGTCTATCGCTCATCAGAATAAAGTATATCATATGTTCTTCTCTGACGTTATAACCAAGAGTCATAACTGGATGTACTACATTATAGAAGGCGAACGTCTTCTTATGAAAAAAGCAGGTACAGATGAGAAGTATGCAGCGGTAAACCTTACATTTGTTAACTATAGAAATTACTGCGTATGTCATTCCCTCGAACAGGGTGAACAAATGCTTTTCCGTGTGCATGACATGCTGAACCGTAATCTGTACAAGAAGGAAATCTGTGCTCATGCTTCCTCTTCTTCAAACTTTGCACTGCTGCTTAAGTTTAAGGATGAGGAGGAACTAAGAGAGAGACTCCGACTTATTATTTCGTCACTAAAGCAGATTGATACTGGACATAAGTTTACATTCCAGGCAGGCGTTTGTGTGATTAATCTCACCGATCAGGATGGAAAGAAGATAAGAAAATCAGATATTTCTCTTGAGAAAGAATACAACAATGCCTGTGCTGCAAGAGCAACCCTTTCAGATTCAGATGAATCAGGAATTGCATTCTTCGATAAGAAGCTTCTGGAGGATCAGATATGGCTGGACAAGGTTCAGGAAAGTCAGGAAAGGGCGCTCATGAACGAAGAGTTCGCAGTATATTATCAGCCTAAATACGATCCGAAAACCAAGGAACTGAGAGGTGCCGAGGCACTTATCAGATGGGAATCACCAGAATTTGGATTTGTTACACCGGGACGATTCATTCCGATATTTGAAAAAAATGGATTCATTACTGAGATTGACCATTACATGATAAAGCACGTTGCAAGAGACCAGAAGAAATGGCTCGATGAAGGACAGAGGTGCGTGCCGGTTTCTGTAAATGTTTCAAGAGCACATTTTATAGAGGATGATCTTGCTGAACAGATAAGAGATATGGTTGATGCGGAAGGTACACCGCATAATCTCATAGAGATAGAGCTTACAGAAAGCGCCTTCTTCGATGATAAGAAGGCGATGATCAATACGATCAATAAGCTTAAACGATATGGCTTTGCTGTATCAATGGATGACTTTGGTTCGGGATATTCATCTCTTAATTCACTCAAGGATATGCCTTTGGATGTTCTGAAGCTGGATGCTGAATTCTTTAGAGGTGAAAATAAAGGAGAACGAGGAGAGATAGTTGTATCAGAAGCTATTAAGCTCGCTAAGAATCTCGACATGAGAATCGTTGCAGAAGGTGTTGAAGTAAAAGACCAGGTTGACTTTCTTGCAAGCCAGGGCTGTGACATGATACAGGGATATTATTTCGCAAAGCCTATGCCTAAGGATGAATATCTTGTAAGGATGCAACAGGTAGTTTCTGATGTGAATTAAATTATTATATTTTGCAAACGATGTAATGGCGCTCACTTCGTCTGGTCGGTTTATGAAATGTGAAGGCATCATAAACCTTAACAGTTCTGAAACCAGCCATTTTGGCAAGACGTATAATCTCATCAGGACTATAAGCTCTCTGATAATGAAACTCATATGAGGACTTCCCGTTAGCGTTAGTAGCGTCTTGCCTAAAAAGCTTTACACCATATTTGTGAATCTTATATTCCTTAAAATAGTGGTTCTTCCAGATATATCTGAAGCTACCCATATTTTCAGAATAGGTTTTGTCACCCAGTATTTTTTCAAAGAAATACTGGGTTTTTAAATCGAAGATAAAAACACCACCCTTATCGAGAGCATTATAAGAAGCCTTCATGGCGCTATAAATCTGACTTTTTTTGAGCAGATAATTCATGCTGTCCCCAACACTGATAACAGCCTTCTGTTTTTTATCTACAGTAAAAGTACACATATCCTGAAGAATAAAATTAATATGAGGATTTTTCCTTCTGGCAATACTTAGCATATCTTCAGAAAGGTCGATGCCAGTCATGCGGAGTCCAGCGTCACTCAGAAGAGAAGTAACAGTTCCAGTTCCACAACCAAGCTCGGTAACATCATCACCGATAGAAACATGATTCAAAGAAAGAAGAGATATGATATAATCACACCAGTTGTCATAGGGAATGTTATTCATCATACGGTCATAAACCGCGGCAAAGTCCTTGTATATTTTCATGGGAGTCCTTTCTTAGATATAACTATAAATATAAAATGATTGCTAATACATATATTGGAATCATTATATATAGTTTAAAATCCCGTTATCGTTTTAAACTATATATAATGATTCTTATATAAGACGGAAGGTATTACTAGTAATGCATAATATGGTCATATGGTAATATGATAATGTATTTTAAGTCAACCATGAATAATATATAACTTCCCATGGCAAGAAATCACATATATAAAATTAATCTATAAAATCTTAGTGTGTTTTATATATATGTGTGATTCTTATGTGTCCGTGTGGTTATATTTTTATTATGAGAAAAGTGAGGTTAGAAATGAAAGAAGAAAATACTGAAAAAACATATGAATCTATCGAAACTACTCTTGTCAATCTTCTGATTGATGGTGGCTACCACATCAGTTTTGCGGAGTCTTGTACTGCGGGGCTTGCTGTGGGAAGGCTTGTCAATGTGGCGGATGCTTCTAAGGTGCTTGATGTGAGTTTTGTTA
>JAILEL010000444.1 GCA_024687845.1 Eubacterium sp. | reverse complement strand
CCTTAAACCTTGCCTCAAAGATGTTAAAACAAGATGGCATTTTAATTATTGTCGCTGCTAACCGGTTTGGTATAAAATATTTTGCTGGCGCTTCTGATGTTGGTGAAATTAATAGACTTGGTAGAAAAAAGCTTATTGATATGCTGATTAGACATTTCTTTACAGATATGACGTTTTATTACCCTATACCGGATTATGTATTTACTACGGAGATTTTTAGTGAAAATAATCTTCCTAAGAGAGGCGACATTAAGTCTGAATCTCCGGATTTTACAGATGGAACAATCCGGGTATTTGATGAGGTAAAGGCCATAGATGATATATGTGATGATGGGGATTTTGAAGAATTCGCCAATTCATTTATAGTTGTTTGTAAGAATTAAAAGAGTGAGATAAGAAAACGATGGATAAAGTTCTTTATGGAAAATATAATTCTCATAGAAAGCCAGATTTTCAAGTGGCTACTTTTGTCATGTCCGGAAATGATGGAAAATATGTAGTTAAGAGACCTCAGTGTAAGAAGGCTGAGAAACATATTGAGACTATAAAGGAAAACTTTGATCTATTAAATAAGCTTTATAAAAACATTGAGCCTGTTAAATATACTGCAGTTAAAAATGGAGTAAGATTCGAATTCGTATCCGGTGAGGATATTCTGAAGGGTATAGATTTTGGTAATGATGATATTCAGTTAATCGTAAGTAAGCTCAGCAGTATTATGGAGACGCTTTTAGATATTAATGATGAATTCAAACAGCCATTTAAGATTACTGATGACTTTAAAGCCGTTTTTGAAGAATGCAGCCCGGAGGAAGGAATTCCTGGGGTGAGTGTATGTAACTTAGACTGCATCTTCAGCAATTTTATCCGCATTTTTTCTTTTCCTAAAAAGGATGCAGCAAATGATAGTGAGACAGATGATTTATATGATTATTCCGGAATAAAAGAAACTCTGACCTGTATTGATTATGAGTGGGTTTTAAGGTTCCCTGTTCCGATAGATTTTCTTCGTTACAGAATGCTGGTTTATCTCTATAATGAAAAGGCTGTTTATCTTAGCCCACGAATTGAGATAGGAAGTTTCCTTGAACTTTTTGGTCTTGCTGGTGAAGCTTGTCACATTTACGAGGAAATGGAAGATAAGTTCCAGCAGTATGTTCATGGCAAGAACAGAAAATATATCTATCTCAGCCGTTATACAAGTCCTGCCAAAACTCTGGATGGACTGAAGGATGAGATTGATTATAAGACCAATCTTATTACTGAAAAGGATAGTCATATCGGCAATCTGGAAAATAAGGTTGAGAAGCTGGATGAGGAACTCCGTCTTAAGGATAAGCATGTTTCAAATCTTACCGAAGAGCTGGAGCTGAATAACAAGCATGTTGCTAACCTTACAAAAGAACTTGATCTAAAGAATGACCATGTAAGTAATCTTGAGAATCTTATCGAAGATAAAGATAAGGAAATAAGCCATCTTCGTGATGTTGAACATGAATATTATGAAACAACAAAGGAAATGATCCAGCAGGTTCAGGATAGAGATCAGCAGATTATTCTCCTTTCCAATAAGATAAATAAGATCAAAAGATGTATAAAGAATCCATTTTTCGGAGCATACACGCTCTTTACCTATGGACCTAAAAAGGTTAAGAGAAGCTATGAATTCAGGAAAAAGGTAAGAGCTGACGAGCTCGAGAGAAAAAAGAAGGAAGAGAAGGAAAAACAGGATCAGCTTAAAGTCAAAGCTCTTCTGGCTGAAACAGAGGGTGATTATGAATCCTGGATTATGACTCTTGAGAATACATATAGTAAGGATGAAACCTTTGATTATAATCCAAAGATTTCAATCCTTGTACCTGTTTATAATGTAGAAGACAGACATCTTATCAAATGTATCGAGTCGGTTAGAGCTCAGTATTATAAAAATTTTGAACTGATTCTGGTAGATGACTGTTCAACCTATAAAAATGTCAGAAAAACTCTGAAGAAATACCGTTGGAAGGATCGTAAGAGAATAAAGGTTATCTTCAGACAGGAGAACGGAAGAATATCTGCATGTACCAATACTGCGCTTGAGGCAGCTACAGGAGAATATGTTTCCTTCCTGGATTGTGATGATATCCTTCGTCCAAATGCACTTTATGAGGTTGTAAAAAAACTGAATGAGGATAAAACTCTTGATTTTATCTATAGTGATGAGGATAAGGTGGATGATAATGGAGAGAACAGACACACTCCATTCTTTAAACCTGACTGGTCACCTGACACTCTCATGTCATATATGTACACCTGTCATTTCAGTACCTATAGAACTTCTATTGCGAAGGAAATTGGTGGGCTTAGATCAGAGTATGACGGTTGCCAGGATTATGATTTCGTTCTTAGATTTACAGAGAAGACTGACAGAATTGCCCATATAGATAAGATACTTTATCACTGGCTTGAAAGAAAAGAATCTACATCTATCAACCCTGAGGCAAAGGAATACGTTAAGGATGCCGCAAAGGGCTGTAAAGAAGCTGCTCTTAAGAGAAGAGGTTGGGAAGCTACAGTTGAATGGATTCCTGAAGTTTATCAGTACAGAGTAAATTATAAACCATCAGACAATCCTCTTGTAAGTGTTGTTATTCCTTCCAAGGATAATCCTGAGATTCTGAGACAGTGCCTTGATTCATTTTCAAGTATTACTAATTACAAAAATTATGAATTCGTTGTTGTTGATAACGGAAGCAGTGAAGAGAATAAAAGCCAATATACCCAAATAGTTGCAGAGCATAATGGCACGTACATATATGATAAGAAGGATTTCAACTTCTCCTATATGTGTAATGTTGGCGCAAAGGCTGCAAGGGGTGATTATATATTATTCCTTAATGATGATATTGAAATCATTGAAGCTGAGTGGTTGGAGAGAATGCTGGGACAAGCGTGCCTTCCTCATGTAGGGGCTGTAGGAGCTAAGCTGCTTTATCCGAATACAACACTTATTCAGCATGCCGGTGTAATAAATATTGCAAGTGGTCCTGTGCATGAATTTGCCAAAATGGATGATAGTATAAATTACTATTTTAACAGGAACAGGCTTGATTTTGACTGTCTTGCTGTAACTGCTGCCTGCCTTCTGGTTAAGAAGGATAAATACGATGAGATTGAAGGCTTTGACGAATCCTTTGCGGTTGCCTATAATGACATAGACCTATGCTTCAAGCTTGTTGAAAAGGGATATTATAATGTGATCAGAAATGATGCTGTGCTTTATCATCATGAATCTCTGAGCCGTGGTGATGACAACATGGATAAGCAGAAGTTCAGACGTCTGATGAATGAGCAGGACAGACTGTATAAGAAGCATCCGCAGTATAAGGGAACCGATCCATTTTACAACAGTAATCTTTCACAGCTTGATTGTGATTTCAGAAATAATTATGAGATTCTGAATGAATACAAAGTTAGTGAAGTACAGGATCTTTCAAGATTCGTAGTGGATGAGAAACTGATTGGTGGCATTGATATCAAGAGCTGTGGCTGGTGTGTTTATATAGAAGGCTGGGCACTTGAAAAGGGCTCTCTGGAAAATATTGACATGAGAGTTGATGTCATTTTAGAAGGTGAAAATAAAAACTATCGAATAAATACTTCCAAGGTACATCGTAAGGATGTTGCTGAGACCTTCCATGATGAGATTGGAGTTGAGTTCTCCGGTTTCAGATGTAGAACCGGCAGAGATGAGATTGAAGATGGCGAATATAAAATATGCGTCTTATATCAAAATAAACTGTATCGAACAGAAGCAGTACTTTTGAAGTAGAGTTTGAAATAGAATTATTCAGACAGAGAATTATACTTATGAAAAACTTTATTAAAGAAAATCGATTAATAATCTTAATATGGTTTATAATGATCGGGCTGCTTTATTTTCCTGTTTGGTCAGGGAAGTATATTCTATCGCCGACGAATTTCATGTACACGGTAAAACCGTGGGATGTTTATGGAATAGAAGCGACCGGCCCAAGTCTGACAGATCCGATAGATTCACATTTTCCTGAGATTTTCAGAAAATTCTACCAGGGAGATTATTCATTCTGGAATAATTATAATGCATTCGGATATCCGGAAAGCTTTAATTATTTTCTGAATCCGGTTAACTGGGTATATCTTCTCCCATTAAAATATGCTATACTTCTGAATTCGATTCTGAAGTATTCGATAGCATATTTCGGAATGTGTGTTTTTATTAAAAGACTGGGAAAGGGAAATGTAGCGGCTATAGTCGGCGGTGTTTCCTACGGACTTTCTTCTTCACTTGTAATGTGGCATTACTGGGCTCATACAGATGTAATGATGATGCTTCCGGTTCTTTTTGCTGTCGGTTACAGGCTGATGATGGAGAGAAGAAAGTCGGATATTTTCAAACTGTCACTTGTAGTATATATGATGTGTGTTGCGGGAATGCCTGCATTTGCAGCGTACTCCTTCTACATGTTTGTTCCATATATCGTTATATATACAATTATTGAGTATAAGAATTTTAAAGACGTTATATTAGTAGGATTGCATTTTGTTGCTGCATTTGTGATTGGAGTGATTGCCTCTGCATCCTATGTTTATTATGTATACAGGATGGCTGTAAAGAGTGGCTATCTGGAAATTAGAGGCGGTCTTTCAGGTGTCACACTGGCACTGAATAACCTTAAATCCTTTGCAGTTCCGTATTATAGAGAAACTGGATACGAGTTGAATATATTTGAATCCTGTGGCTATGTTGGAATAGTGGTTCTTGTACTGCTCACTTTTGCTGTTTTCAGATATAAATATAAACGTCAGACCTTCTGGATAGTGACTCTTATTGTGTGCGTACTGCTCACTTATACACATCTGCTTGATAAGGTTTATGCACATATTCCGGCAATAAGTACATCTCTTAAAATAAGAGTGCTCAATCTGATTCCATTTCTTGGAAGTTTGATAGCAGCCACTCAGTTAGATGATATATTTGAGAATAGAGAGTATTATAGAAATCTAAAGATAAGATGGATAGTATATGCATTACTTACAATTGCACTTACTGTCGCAATGTATTATATTCCTAAGGGCAAAGAATTATTCAGTCTTTTCGTGTTTGGCGCACCAACAGTAATAGCCATTGAGCTTTTCCTTTCGGCTGGTGCAAAAAATAGTGAAAAGGATGAGGAGGATGGACAGAACACAGATAATAAGCCATCGGGAAAAAGAGCAGTTGACTATGCTGCATATATTATTATAATTCTTGCTGTACTTCTCAATATGACGTATTTTGCAGGTCGAAGAAATCCTCTTGCTAAAGCACCTGCAGAGGTTATTCCTGAACCAACAGAAAGTATCTCCTATATGCAGGAGAATGGCAGATTCAGGATATATACATATTCGGGCTGGACAATGTTTCCGAATTCAAATGTATATTATGGTATGAAAAGTATTGAGGCGCACAGCCTGATCAATACAAATGAAGATATAAAAAGCTACATGAAGCTGATTGATGATAAGATGTATCCATCAGCTACAGACTCCAGAGGTTCAGGGGTTGATAATTACCCCTTGCTTCAATACGCCGGAGTGGATATAATAGCAGGGTCAAAAAAAGCTGAAAACATTGAGACCAGCGGCTACTATAAGGCTTTGGAAGCTTCAGATGGAATTACGGTATATCAGACAGAACATTTCGCAGACAGATTCTACCTTGCAAAGAACGTTCAGTGGTTAGATACACAGGAACATATTCTCCAGAAAATGTCAGAAGGATATACTGACGGGTTGGTATTTACAGATGAGAAAGAACTGGCTGACATTCTGCCGCTTGGTGAAAATGCTATCGCGGATGCAAATGAATCAGATAATATAAAAATAATTAGTGATAAAAGGGATGATATTCTCCTTAGCGTTAAAGCTGATGCTGACAGACTTCTGGTATTTAATGAATATAATAACGGTGGCTGGGAAGTCTATGTAGATGGAGCTAAGGCAGAAAATCATAAGGTCAATTATCTGTTCAATGCAGTTTTACTTACAGCAGGAGAACATACAGTTGAGTATAGATTCAATTCACAAGGTCAGGTGCTGTTCCTTATAGTTACAGCTGTAAGTGTGGCACTGATAGTGATAATCAGTATTATTCTTAGTGCTTTTGAACTTAAGAAAACAAAGTCAGCTACTTATCAGGAAGAGAAATAGATATTACAATATAAGAAATAGTTTAAATAGAAAAGTATAAATGTAAAAGATAGGAGATTCAGATGAAGCTTATTATTCAGGTACCATGTTACAATGAAGCTGAAACCTTGGAAGTTGCACTTAATGATCTTCCAAAGCATATCGATGGAATCGATGAGATTGAGTATCTCATAATCAATGATGGAAGTAAGGATGCTACTGTTGAGGTGGCAAGAAGGTGGGGAGTTAACTACGTAGTTAATTTCCGAAGAAATAAAGGACTTGCTCATGGCTTTATGGCAGGTATTGATGCATGTCTCAGAAATGGTGCTGATATCATAGTGAATACTGATGCAGACAATCAGTATAATGGTGATGATATTGAAACCATTGTAAGACCAATCATCGAAGGAAAGACAGATATTGTAATAGGTGCCAGACCTATCGATCAGACGGCACATTTTTCTCCACTGAAGAAGAAGCTTCAGCATTTTGGAAGCTGGGTTGTAAGAAAGGCTTCGAACTCTGACATTCCTGATGCTCCAAGTGGATTCAGAGCATACAGCCGCGAAGCTGCAATGAGAATAAATGTAACAAATGAATATACATACACTCTTGAAACAATCGTTCAGGCGGGAAGACAGAAGATAGCACAGAC
>JAILEL010000232.1 GCA_024687845.1 Eubacterium sp. | reverse complement strand
TGACATAATGAGAGAGGAGCTGGCAGAATCCAGAAAAAGAGAATTAGAGCTGCAGAAGAAGGAGAAAGAGCTTGTGGCTTCTCTAAGTCATGATCTTAAGACTCCGATAACAGGTATAAAGCTTACTGCTGATTTCATGGCGGCGAGGCTTCAGGCCTGGACTCAGCCGGAGCAGAAGGAGCATACGATTTCTGATGAAGAGCTTACTGATATGCTTTCAGATGCAGTGAAAATAGCTCAGAAGACCGAGCAGATTGATACTCTTGTAACGGATCTCTTTAATTCAACCCTGGATGAACTTGGAGAAATCAGAGTTGTATGTGCAGATGAAGCAGCCTCTGTCCTGGGTGAACTGGTGCAGGATTTTGATAATAAAGATAAAGTAGTTATGGAAGCTATTCCTGAGGTGATCATCTCTATAGATAGGAAACGTATGACACAGGTAATAGGAAATATCATTTCCAATTCTTATAAATATGCCGATACTAGAATAGATATCTCATATGAAATAATTGAAGGATATCTTGAGATGAATATCCGTGATTATGGTCCGGGTGTTCCTGCTAACGAGCTTGATCTTATTACTAATAAATTTTATCGTGGAAAGGACTGGATAGATAAAGACAAGGATGGAAATGGACTAGGACTTTATATCGCGAAGACACTTATGAATAAAATGAAGGGCGATCTTATAACAGAGTCGCCTGGAGAAGGACTGGAAGTAAAGCTCGTTATTCCACTAAGTTAAAAAAGTATTAAAAAATATTTTATAGTTTTTTTATAAATTTATCAGACTGATTTTATGAAATAAATCAAGAAGTCATTTATAATCTTTTCAAGCTGATAGAAATTGATAGTATATCTAGTGATTAAGCAGGAAAGGATATTATAAATGACTTCTTCTATTTTAAAAACAAAAAAACTCTGCAAGTCATTTTCAAATGGCGGCAGACAGCAGCATGTGATTAAGAACTTAGATATGGAAATAATCGAAGGTGACTTCACAGTAATTATGGGTGCGTCAGGATCTGGAAAGTCTACACTTCTATATGCGCTTTCAGGAATGGACAAGCCTTCTATGGGAAAGGTGCTCTTCGGAGATAAAGAGATTCAGGACTTCTCAAATGATGAGCTTGCAGTATTCCGCAGAGGTAATTGTGGCTTCGTCTTCCAGAGTGTGTATCTGCTTGAAAATCAGACAATCCTGGATAATGTACTTACAGGAGCACTGATTGTTCAAAAGAATTCGCCTGAACTGGTAAAGAAAGCAAAGGAACTTCTTGATAAGGTTGGAATAAAAAGTGATATGTGGAACAAATATCCCAACCAGTTATCCGGTGGTGAGGCTCAGCGTGTAGGAATCGTAAGAGCAGTAATCAATGAGCCCAAGATCCTTTTCGCAGATGAACCGACCGGACAGCTCAACTCGGCTGCGAGTCAGGATGTTCTCAATATCTTCTCTGAGGTACACAAGAAAGGACAGTCGATTGTAATGGTAACACATGACCTAAAGACAGCACTTAGGGGAACAAGAGTAATCTTCCTCAGAGACGGTGGAATCGACGGAGAATACAGAATGCCTGTATACGGTACAGATGACATTAAAGAGCGTCGAGCAGGACTGCAAAAGTTTTTGGATAGTATGGGATGGTAGTAACTAAAGATACCCCTTATCAGTCTGCTACGATGACAGTTTTTCCCCAGGGGGAAGCCTTCCCCTTGAGGGGCGGCCTGTGTGCCGGTGGCACACGGGTTAGGCCGCAAATCGACCAAGCCGGCAGGCGCGACAGGTGGCCGAACGAAGTGAGGTTGGATGAGGTGTAGAGAAAGAGGTTAACAATGAAAATATTTAGATTATCATTATTCAACATAAAAAAGAACAAAAAGGAAGCTGTCGCTATCATCCTTCTTACCCTTGTATCCACAATGATGCTTGGTTTGTTCTTTGCAAATACATCGAGAATCAGTTCTGCATTTGATACAAGCTTCGAGGAAAGTGGAAGCAAGAATACTATTGTATATTTAGAAGAAAAGGAATATAGGGACGCATACAGGGAAGTTCTGGAAGAAAATTATAAGGCCTTGAACTTAGAAGAAACCAGGCTTCAAAATGTTTTTGGAATTAATGTTATCAGAAACGATGAAAAAATAAGCTATGGCTTATGGTTTATTACTGAGGAAAATGATAAGCAGATAGAAGATTATAAAATAACAGAGTCTTTATCAGATAGTGAGACAAATAGATTAGAACATCCTATATGGCTTCCTGAATATTGTAAATATAACCTGGGATACAAGCTTGGAGAATCATTTGATATGGAATACCTTGGGAGGGAGTATCCATTCGCTATAGCGGGCTTCTATAATTCGGGATTTATGAATAATTCCGAACCCAAATGTGTTGTAACTAAAAATGATTATAAAAAATTAGCTGAGATAACTAATACATATGTCCTCCTGGCTTTTGACAGTGATTTGAATTATGATTTTCAGGAATATAAAGATAAGTGTCGTGCTGAGTCAGGTGAAGATATAAAATCCGTTATTGTAGAAACTAAAGAAGGGTGCAGGGCTAATGACAGTCAGTTTCTGATTATGTTTCTCTATATAGGGGTTAGTGTATCACTTATAACATTTATAGCGTCAATCTTTATGATCAGAAATAAGATATCAAATGATATCGATGATCAGCTGCAGCAGATAGGTGTCCTGGAGGCGCTGGGTTATAAAGGTGGAGAGATATCTCTTAGCTATGTGGGTGAATATATAATCTCGGCTGGTATAGGAACTATTCTTGGTGGAGTGATTGCTGCGATAATAACTCCGTTCGCCAATACTGCGATAAGTGTAATGCTTGGTAGAGAAGTAAATTCAAGCGGAGACTTAATATTAATTATTCCTGTGGCACTGTTTGTGCTTGCTGTCATCTTACTTTTTGCACTTGCAAAGGCGAGAAAAGTAAAGAAGTATCCGCCGGTTATAGCATTTCGTAAGGGTATAAAAACTCATAGTTTTAAGAAAAATGTTCTTCCGATGGATAAGCTGAAAGGAAATGTCAATGTCAGGATTGCATTTAAGGAAAGTCTACGAAATATAAAAACTCAGATAGGAGTTGGTATATGTATAGTACTATCTGGTATAGCTCTGATATTTGGAGTTCTAAATTATGATTTTTTCAAAGCAGGTGCAATGGCATTTTCATCTATAGTTGGTATGGAAGAACCTGACCTTGTGATTACGCTTAATTCGGGGGTTGATGCTTATAAGTTTAGCGATGAGATGCGGGAGATGCCTGAAGTAAGAAAGACTCAGGTAACATATGATTGGCTTTACTATAACATAAAGGGTTCAGATTATGATGCATCTGCAATAGTGTATGATGATTTTACTGAGACCGAGAATATCTTTTTATCCGAAGGAAGATATCCTGTTCACGATAATGAAGCGATGATTTCTCTTCAAAGAAGTAAAAGGGAAAACTTAGAAGTAGATGACAGCATAATCGTTAAGAGCAATGGAATAGAGGTAAGTTATATCATTACTGGAGTCGTCGGAAATATGGGAAATGGTTGTAACTGTATCTATCTGACCTCTGACGGATATAGAAAAATAAATGGTGGTTCAAAAGCCGATGTTGTAAATGTCTATCTAAAGGATGGCGTAGATTTAGATGAGTTCCACAAGAAGCTTACATCAGAATTTGGTCAAAGTGCTGATTCGGAATTTAGTGATACGGGTGATACTCTGGAAGAACATTTAAGTGATGCTGCAAAAGAGAAGATAGCTACTCTTATATCAAGGTATGGAGTAACAGATTTAGATTGGGCAGTTCAGATTGGTGATAAGGTTTATACAGGAAACAGCAGGCAGTTTGTTATCAAGAGCATATTGGAGTTTAAGTATCTAAGTGAATCCCAGACAGGAATGATTGCCAGAATATCAAAAGCTTTTGCTCTTGTTATTGTAATTGCTGTAGCTTTAATTGTTGCACTGATTCTTGGGATAATTGCTGCATCAAATGTCAAGAGAAGAAGTAAGGAACTTGGAATAATGAAGGGACTTGGTTACTCATCGAAGGATCTTATGACACAGGTTGCGGTTGGTATCATTCCGGTTACGATAGTATCGGCGTGTATATCATGCTATTTGGGAGTAATTATAAATAAGCTGTTCTGGCTTAATATGTGGGGGGCTGATATGCATACAAGTATTGGCCTTGTAATAATCTCAGGAGTAGCAATGGTTGTATTCTGCTACATAGTGACCTACATTGGAGCCGGAAAGATAAGAAAGATATCAGTAAC
>JAILEL010000423.1 GCA_024687845.1 Eubacterium sp. | reverse complement strand
GTCATAATTCTTCTTTTAATTTTTAAAGAAAAGATGATAGTTTAAGAAGGACGTTTATTTATTGAATCTATATGTGACAAATATGAGTATCAATAAGTATTTAAGGAGAGGAGAATTGATAATGAAAAAAAATCGACAGTTTTTATCGGTTATGGTTACTGTGTTCGTAGTTTTATCTATGTTTTATTCTACAAATGTCTATGCAGCAAAAGACAGGGCAGCTTCATATAATTCAGATTATAGACATTGGAATCAATCTGATTCTGCATATTCAGAGATGAGGCTATATGGATGTTTTACGGTTGCACAAGCAAAAATGCTGTATGAAGCTGGGGTAAATCGTTCTCAAATGAACCCTGACTTTTGGTATACATGGCTAAGAGCTAATGGGTGTTTTAGAAATCCTCCCAATGATTCACAATGGGATAATTATAGTATAATAATGGACAATTGTGGAGGAGCAGCATCATATGCTACATCACAAGGTTTTGATGCGACTTATTGGAGTGGATGGGATGCAACATATGATCAAATATGGTTTAATATAAATGCTGGATATTACACTATATGTGATGTAGGTGGGCATTTTGTTTTAGTAGATAATCAGACTTCAAAAAGTACAGGTAAAATATATATATATGATTCATATGAAGATGGATATTCTTGGTGGACTGACAATTCTCGATGTCTATTATCAAGATATTCTGTTAGTGCAATACATGTATATAAAATTAATGGTTCTTCCAATATTCAACTTTGGGGAATCTCAGAAGGGGAAACATTCTCAGGGACTAAAAAATTATGGGCTAAAAGATCAGATACAGATTCAAATCATTATGCAGTATTCTATCTTGATGGAAAAGCAATTACAGGACACTTATCAGCAGATGATAGTGGATTTTTTGCGGTAAACGTTGATACTAATAAATTTGATAATGGCTCACATGAGTTTAAGATTGAATATGTCAATACTACTAGTTCATCTACAGATATTAGAAATATAACATTTAACAACTTAGGAAAGCTTTGGTGTATTTCAGAAGGAGAAACATTTTCTGGGACTAAAAAATTATGGGCTAAAAGATTTGACTCAGATTCAAATCATTATGCAGTATTCTATATTGATGGAACAGCCATTACAGGACATCTATCATCTGATGATAGTGGTTATTTTGCTGTGAACGTTGATACAAGTAAATATGCTAATGGCTCACATGAGTTTAAGTTTGAATATGTTAATAGTAATGGTAGTTGGACTGATAAGAGAAATATAATTTTTAGTAACACAATAGAACATGAATATGGAGAGCTTATACAAGAAGTATCTGCATCTTGTACTGAAGATGGAATGAAAGCTCATTATGAATGTTCCGAATGTCATAAACTATTCATAAAAGATGGAGACAATTATATTGAAAAGACAGCAGCAGAGTTAAAGATTCCGGCAACTGAACATAAGTATAATCAGGAAATAGTAGCAGATAAGTATCTTAAGAGTAAAGCAGATTGTACCCATGCAGCCGTTTATTATAAGAGCTGTAAGTGTGGAGAAGCAGGTACAGAAACCTTTGAATCTGGAAATCCACTTGGACATGATTATAAAAATGTAGAAGGAACAGCAAATGATGTAACTTGTACGGAGGACGGAAAGGAAGCAGACCAGAAGTGTACGAGATGTAATGATATAAAAGAGGGAGCTGCTATCAATACGACTGGACATGAATATAATCAGGAAATAGTAGCAGATAAGTATCTTAAGAGCAAAGCAGACTGTACACATTCAGCTGTATATTACAAGAGCTGTAAATGTGGCGAAAAAGGAACGGAAACTTTTGAATCCGGAAAACCACTTGGTCATGACTATAAAAATATAGAGGGAACAGCAAAGGGGGCAACTTGTACCGAGGATGGAAAAAATGCTGATCAAAAATGTACAAGATGTAATGATGAAATAAAAGGGACAGTTATCAAAGCTAAAGGTCATTCTATTGTAATTGATAAAGGAATTCCAGCTACGAAAACTTCTATAGGACTTACAGATGGAAGTCATTGTTCGATATGTAATGTAACTATAATAAGGCAACAGGTTATTCCAGCATTAGGAATTGATTCGACAACACCTAATCCTACAGATGATAAAGAACAGGATGCTGGTTCAGGTGTTGGTAAAATATCTGCAGACGGAACAGTTCTTACAGATACAGATAATGTAAAGTATTATGTATCAGGAAAACTCAAGAATAAGGATCTGAAGAAAAATCTAAAAATTGCTGATAAGAAGTCAGGTGGTAAATATAAGATTACCAAGGTTATAAAAAAGAAGGGGAAAGTTGTAGGGGGTAATGCAACTTATATGGCACCTTACAATAGAAACTGCACTAAGGCTACTGCAGGAGCGACTGTAAAACTTGGAGGAGTATCATTCAAGATTACAGCTATTAATGCAAATGCCTTCAAGAACTGCAATAAACTTACAACATTTAAAGCTGGTGGTAATATTACAACAATTGGCAAGAATGCTTTTAACGGTTGTTCAAGTCTTAAATCAGTTACTATTACATCTACTAAGCTTAAGAGTATAGGTTCTGGAGCTTTTAAGGGAACTACTGCAAAGACAAAGTTCAAGGTTCCAAAGAGTAAGCTGGCTAAGTATTCTAAGATGATTTACAAGGCAGGGGCTAATAAGAAGGCTAAGATAACAAAATAAGATTGATGGAGGCTGATTCTGACATTAGAGTCAGCCTTTATCATTTTTGAGAAAAAATAAAGGGGGATTGGGGGACACCCCCAAAAGAAGGAATATAGGCACAGAATGTGCATATTTCCGTTGCTTGCAAACTTTCGGACAGTAATTGAAAATAGCTGATAAAATGCGCTGAAAAACGAAAAATGTGCGATGTAAAAAAAGCTTATAAGTGCAAATAGTTAATGCTTAAATAGCATACGTGCCAAGTTGGCACGCGGAGGATGTACCATCAAATCTGATAAGAAATATACTTGATCAGAAGAATCAAGAGTAAATAGACTTATGCTCCGGGCTTGATTTTCCATTCGTGCCAAGTTGGCACGAATGGAATGGGTGACGAATCTTACTCGAAAATAATCTGATGAGAAAAAGAAACAGAAGTTAAAATATTAATGATCTGGCTTGGTTTAGCATTCGTGCCAAGTTGGCACGCGATGGAGAGAACGTCAAATCTGATCAGAAATGAATCTGCTGTAGAAGAATCAGAAGAAAAATTACTAATGTTTCAGGCTTGATTTTCCATTCGTGCCAAGTTGGCACGCGATAAATGACTGTCGAATCATGCTCAGAAATAATATGGATGAGAAGAAGAAATAAAAAGTAAAAAACTAATGTTCCAGGTTAGAGTCATCATTCGTGCCAAGTTGGCACGAATGGATATGTCCTCGAATCTGCTCAGAAGAAAAGGTATATCCTTGATCATAAACCGGATGAGATATAAAGAAATCATTATGTACAAATCCCATATTTGTGCTACAATAACCTTTGTTGGGAAAAATCTGCAAATGCAGAGCGTAAGAAGAGTATATGGGGGAACAAAAAATGGATTCAGTCTTTTATTTTAATGGGAATGTGATTAAAGAAGATGATTTGGATTATCTTTCATACGAGATTCGAATGGAAGATGGAGAGTACACTTTTTCAGAAAACATATGGGATAACCATAAGTCTGATCACTGGTCTTTAGTGGAAAATGCGGAGAAATATTCTCAAGGAAGATAAATTATAATAATATAGTTAGTGGGTGCCGCACCAAGTGTGACACCCACTTTTGTATTACTTAAAATACGGGTTATGACAGAAATGTTGGGTTATATATTATCTATATTTTTTTAGGATGTTTATAATCCTTTCAGTATCATTGATAACAGCTCTTAACTGCTTAATCGTAAGATAATCGTCTCCTAAATAGAGAGCAACAGATTCAATCTCCTTAAGCAATTCTCCTGCAAGCTTTTTATTCCTGTTAAGTTCAAAGGCTACGCATAGGGCTTGGAGACAGATACCTATTTTGTAGATATTCTTCTCATATATAAACACTTCTAATGTATAAAATATATCATGTTTACATATAAAGACAACAATATCGCAGGCATCCTTGATAATATCATCCGAAACAGATACGCCATATTGTGATTCGGCCATTCTTGACAACCATTTAATAGTATCAACAAATGCTTCCATGTCAAGACAGTTGTATCTTATGTCTTCAGTTATGTCGTAGTTCACTTCATCAATGCAATTCTCTAACAATGAGTCAGTCAACAGTTCTAAAGATGCAAAGTTGCTGTCGTGATATCTCATGAAACAGCCATTTTCGCATTCTGAGTTCAGCATCTCTAGTTCTTTTTCTGATAGATTCTTTAGAATCTCTCCTAAGAATTTCATGTTGTTAACCTCCAGTTTTTGAATTTAACATTTCTGTCAATTGTTATTATGGGGAAAATTAAGCAAAATTTACAAAACCCATTTTTTTTACTCTTTTTGTAATAAGACGACACTTGTTAATTATCAAGAATGAAGAAATAAATATTTTTAAAAAGGAACCTGCCGTAGTGAAGAAGATGGAACAGGTACAGGAGATGATAAAGGCAGGAAAGAGCCGGGAAGAGATAATGGCGGAGATGGGGATAGGAATGAGTACCTATTACAGATATGCTAAAGGAAATGAAAAACGAGAATAGGACAAGATAGGGGCATCGAAAGGTGTCCTTTTCTGTTATAGAGAATATAATTTTCCAAAGTGGTAATTTAATGATTCTTAATTTGCAGAAGGGAACATATATTTATTGGGAATTAATGAATATAATAGGATACGTAATAAAGATTAATTGTTTCAAACATAGATAAAACCATTCAGAAAGTGAGGATTTGAATATGAATAATTTCAACATAGAATTAGGTAGCCAAGAAAAAGTTATGGTAGCAAGAGTTATGATAATAGCGTTTGCTGTAATATACGCAGTTTGTCCGGATCTTTTACCTGGTCCAGTAGATGACATAGTTGTAGCTCTATTAGGCGTATATGCTCAGAGCAGAATTTCCGTAAAAGAGACAGAGTGATATATTATCTATTTGATATTAATACCTCGATATACTGAGCCTCCTTCTCAGTATCGGGGTATTTTTTTGTTTCTTATTTAGAAATCCCGCCCTTATCCCCTCTCCATTACCATCTCTGTAAGAGCCATCTCCATTACTTTTTCCGGTGAAGCTCCCGGTCTTATCCATTCCTCGATATGGGAAGAGGGCAGGATTAGAGGCATCCTGTCATGTATCTCGGCAACTTCTGTACCTGGCTCTCTTGTGAGGACTACGAAGGTAGGAAAGTTTTCTTCTATATGGTAAAGCCCACAGAG
>JAILEL010000389.1 GCA_024687845.1 Eubacterium sp. | reverse complement strand
TCATTCTTATAGGTATCAGTACCCGGGAATAAAAGAATATTCTGATAGCTTTCGGTCTTATCAAACATTTCGTCAAACATCCTGTCGGCTTTTTCCATGTTGATGATACCGATTCCAAGAAGGGCCATGCTGATCATAATGAGGAAGATTATGATGAAGGATTCCTTCTTGTGTTTTTTTATATTGAATAAAGATAATCTTAGTATTTTCATTTTATAGCCTTTCTAACTTAACGCCGCCTGCCCATGCTGGCACCCTAGTGCCAGTATGGCACTGCGGCTTGTTGGTCGCTTCGCTCAGACGTTCGATTACTTCGTAATCGAGCGCTCTACCACCCCATAGCTTCCAAAAATTCTGATAGCTTCGCTCTACGTTCTTTAACATCATCTTCGCCGTAGGCTGGCATTTCGTAGTCGCCTACCACTCCACCATCTCGGAGATAGAGGACTCTTGTGCCGCGGAGGGCTGTCTTAAGGTCGTGGGTTACCATTACAATTGACTGTCCGTTTTTATGTACTTCTGAAAAGATATCCAGAACATCTTTTGATGACGCTGAGTTAAGCTGTCCCGTTGGCTCATCTGCGAAGAGAATCTTCGGATTATTTATTATTGCTCTCACTATTCCAACTCTTTGAGCTTCTCCACCGGATAACTGGTTTGGATATTTCTTCCAGTCTTCTTCTGATAGCCCCACCTTCTTAAGCAGGTCCTTGGCTTTCTGTACAAGCTCCGGTGAGTTCTTCTGTACTATTAACGCTCCGGTAAGTACATTATCGAGGACTGTCTGATTCTCCAGGAGATATACACTCTGGAAGACGAAGCCACAGTTGCCTCTTCTAAATACAGCAAGTTCATCATTTGAGTAGTCCTGTATCTCCGTATCACCGAAGAACACTTTTCCCATATTCGGTTTATCCATACCGGATAAGGCATAGAGCAGTGTAGACTTACCGGATCCTGAAGAACCCATGATTATTGTGAAGTCACCTTCTCTTATTTCCAAATCGAGATTTTTGATAACATGCTGCTGCACACCACCGTTGGAAAATGATTTACATAGCTTTTCTGTTCTGAGAATACTCATCGTTCTAACTCCTTTTTAATTTATCAATACTCTGTAGTTTTATAATTCATTTAATGATGTAGTTAATATAAAAAACCACATATACCACATCTATTATGTCGCCAAAAGGTTCATGGTGACATCTTATGATGTTAGTATATATGGTTTCTTCCTAATCTTCTTTGTCTAAGATTTATTAAATTCTTATCAAATTCTTAACTGTGTAATATTATATTTTAACTAAGTGGAATAAGCAGGCGAACGATAAATCCATCCGAACAACTTTCTGGAAGCAGTTCTCCATTCATCTTCTCCATAAGAATCCTTGCTATATATAGTCCCAGACCATTTCCGTCTTTTTTCCCATCTATCCACTGCTTACCACGATAAAACTTATTCGTTATAAGCGATATCTCATCATCCGGTACACCAGGTCCATAATCTCTGATACACATTTCAAGATAATCATCTATTACTTCGTACTTGATATCAATCTTTGTTCCTGCGTATTTATAAGAATTCGAGATAATATTTCCTACCACCTGACTCATTCTATTCTGATCGATGTTTATTACCACATCCGGAATATCACTCTGATTTACTAGTTCTTTATCATCGTATTTAGCGACTATATCCTTAAGTATCCTCGATTCTTCATCCTGAGTATTAACTTTGAACTCTCCCAAATCATCAAGGGAAGCTGCAAAAAGGTCGCTTACAAGAACATCTATCTGATCTGCTTTATTATATATATTATCCAGCTTCTGAATGGTGTCTTCTTCCTGCCCATCAGAATTCTTTGAAAGCTTTGCTTTAAGAAGCTCAGATGTAAGCTTTATTCCGGTTATAGGAGTTTTCAGATCATGGCTGAGGGATGCTATAAGTTCCTTCTCTCTTCTCTGAAGTTCTATCTCCCTCTGCTTTGACTATGACAGTTCCTCACGCATTATGTCGAAGCTTTCCGTAAATGAACCAAACAGATTTTCCTTATCCATTAGAAGGGGTTCATTTAGATTGCCCATAGCAACACTGGAGGCAAAATCCTTCATGTTATCAAAGGGAACAATTATATTTTTATTTATA
>JAILEL010000350.1 GCA_024687845.1 Eubacterium sp. | reverse complement strand
AAGAGCTGATGATTTACATCCTGCATCACCATATAACTTAGCTTTAGTCTTTTTCTTCCCTTGTACACATGCTGATCTTCCTCAATCACGCCCTTGCAGTCCTTTTCAAGTCCGCACACGCACCTTAGAAATGTAGACTTCCCCGCTCCATTTCTACCTGTAACTGCGATAACTTTTCCCTTAGGTAGCGCAAGTCTTGGAATATTAAGACTTAACATATCTCCATCTTCAGCAGATAACTTATGCTTAAAAAAGAAATATGGCTTTTGATCATAAGCAAAGTAGAAATCCTTAAGAACTATGTCATCCTTCTGGGGATTCCTATCTACGACATTATGTCCAGACAGTCGTCCATTTCTGAAGTTCTCTATAAAGTTCTCTTCCAGTTTTACAGGACGAAGCTTAAGTCGCTTTACCTCGTTCTCGTCAAATGCAGCAAACTCATTTCGGCTCCATTCATGCTCTATCTTTCCTTTATTCATATAGATAATTCTATCTACCAGAGCTTTCAAATACCAAAGTCTATGTTCCGAGATTACTACAGTCTTTCCTTCTGCTTTCCATCTAGCTATAGATTCTTTCAGATCCTCCATAGCATTCCAGTCAAGATTCGATGAAGGTTCATCCAAGAGGATAACATCTGGCATAAGCGCCGATACTGATGCACAGGCAATTTTTTGTTTTTCTCCTCCAGAAAGTTCAAAGAGACTTCTTCCAAGAAGAGGCTCTAGCTTCATTTCTCTAGATATCGTGCTCGAGCGTTTTTTTATCTCCTTAGGATCAAGTCCTACATTCTCAGGACCAAATGCAATCTCACCGTCAGTATCTACAGAAAAAAACTGACTTCTTGGATTCTGAAATACTGTACCAACTGTTCCTGCAAGATCATATAATTCCGTAGTTCTTATATCCTTGCCAGCTACCACTACATCACCCGACAGTTCTCCTTGGTAATAATGGGGTATAAGGCCATTTATCAGCCTTATGATGGTAGTCTTTCCAGAACCTGAAGCACCTGTAAGCAGAACTGTCTCTCCTTTTTTTATAGAGAGTGAAACATCCTTCAGCAGTCCTTCTTCTGAACCTTTATATTTAAAACTTACATTTTTAATCTCTATAATATCTTCCATCATTTTAAGTACTTAAAGAATATAAAGCTTGCAGTAGCTAGTGTAAAAATGAATATAAATGCATAATCAGCCGCTTTGAGTTTCAGTTCTACAACGCTTGTTCTTTTTACCTTTCCTCCAAGACCTCTTGTTATAGCTGCTGCCGATAGTTCATCTCCGATACTCACGCATGAAAAGAGCAGAGGAATCATTCTGTACTCCACCATTCTAAATGCATTTCCACCACCTAGCATGACTCCGCGCATCTTCATAGCATCTCTTATAGATGCATACTCTTCCTTGATAGTTGGGAAGAATCTCATAACAACCGCAAGAGATATAGTGATTCCATCAGGCACATGCATCTTCTGCATAGCTGACATTAACTCTCCTATCTTTGTAGTTCTTACAACATACCAGGCAGTTATGATTGAAGGAAGAAACTGCACTACTATTCCGCAGTAACCAATAAGCAAGGATTTAATAAGCCCATCAGGTTTTTCTGATAGAAATCTAAACATAAGAATAAGTGCGACAGCATACATTACCAAGAATCTGATAGCACTTGCATACTTCTTTTCTACTATTAGAAGACCGATTGGTATCAAAGTAATGACTAGTCTGATTATCCACTGAAGTGTAGTAGTTGCACTCATCATTATTATTGTAGAAACAACAAGAACCATAAATAGCTTAGTTCTTGGATCAAGCTTTAGACTCATTTATACTATGCCCGCCTTCTCAAAATGCTTCTTAACTACTGCCTTTCCAACAAAAGCACCGATGCATCCAAATATAAAGCAAACCACAAGAAGAACAAGCAGTGTTTTAGAATTAACAGCTCTAAAGAGGTTATCACAGTACTCTACTGAGTAACCTTCATCCAAGAGTCCCTGTCTGTAAGAATCTGCTGTTACAACAACTGGGAAATAGTTAGCACATACCCATAGACTGAATACTCCATAACTAATAACTATCTTCTTAAAGCTCTTATACTCTCCTGATCTTGCTATCAGATCAGCAATTACTCCAGTTAATATAATGAGTGGCGCTCCCAGATATCCCATGCCGAGTACAAACATCATGATTGCTATAATTATCGACATTATCGTAATCATTCCAAATTTCTCAACCTTTGAATAAAAAAGCATCATCGATATGGATCCGGCAAGAGGTATCATAACTACATATGAAGCTACAATATAAGGATGAATATACCCAAGCATTCCACAGGCAAACTCTACCACGAGTAATATGGCGGTAAAGATTCCAACCGTAATAAAGTCCTTCGGAGTAAGTTTCTTATATCCCATTATTAAGCCTCCATAATTATAATTAGATTTAACTAACTAGGGATATTATCATATCATTTAAAATATTTCAATACAAATTATTAGAGACTATCTTATGCCATCTGCCAGTTCTCAGCCTTCTGTCTTATCTTTACGAACTCGCTATACTTACCACCTCGATTAATCAGCTCAGCATGAGTACCCTTCTCTATCAAGCATCCATTATCTACAACCAGGATCTGATCTACCGATTCTATAGTTGCAAGTCTATGAGCTATTATGATAACCGTCTTACCCTTAGAAAGCTCTGTGATAGCCCCCTGTATAAGATGTTCATTTTCAGGATCAATACTAGCTGTTGATTCATCTAGGATTATGATAGGAGCATCCTTAAGTATTGCCCTCGCTATAGATATTCTCTGCTTCTGTCCTCCTGACAGTGTTCCGCCGCCTTCTCCGATTACGGTATCATAACCATCCGGCAGCTCCATAATAAAGTCGTGACATCTGGCCTTCTTCGCGGCTTCAATCATTTCTTCTTCAGTTACATTATCTCTACCAAAACAGATATTCGCTCTTATGGTGTCATTAAAGAGATATACATTCTGGAATACCATAGAGATATTAGAGAGAAGGCTGTCACAAGTGAACTCAGTAAGCTTATGACCTCCCAGAGATATGCTTCCAGAAGTTGTATCGTAGAATCTTGCACTCAGATTACATATAGTAGTCTTACCACTTCCTGAAGGAGC
>JAILEL010000339.1 GCA_024687845.1 Eubacterium sp. | reverse complement strand
TGACATAATGAGAGAGGAGCTGGCAGAATCCAGAAAAAGAGAATTAGAGCTGCAGAAGAAGGAGAAAGAGCTTGTGGCTTCTCTAAGTCATGATCTTAAGACTCCGATAACAGGTATAAAGCTTACTGCTGATTTCATGGCAGCGAGACTGCAGGCCTGGACTCAGCCGGAGCAGAAGGAGCATACGATTCCTGATGAAGAGCTTACTGATATGCTGTCAGATGCAGTGAAAATAGCTCAGAAAACCGAGCAGATTGATAATCTGGTAACGGATCTCTTTAATTCAACACTGGATGAACTTGGAGAAATCAGAGTTGTGTGTGCTGATGAAGCAGCCACTGTCCTGGATGAACTGGTGCAGGATTTTGATAATAAGGATAAAGTTGTTATGGAAGCTATTCCTGAGGTGATTATATCTATAGATAAGAAAAGAATGTCACAGGTAATAGGAAATATAATTTCCAATTCATATAAATATGCCGGCACAAGAATAGATATCTCATATGAAATAAATGAAGGGTATCTTGAGATGAATATCCGTGATTATGGTCCGGGTGTTCCTGTTAACGAGCTTGATCTTATCACAAATAAGTTTTATCGCGGAAAGGACTGGATAGATAAAGACAAGGATGGAAATGGACTTGGACTTTATATCGCGAAGACACTTATGAATAAAATGAATGGCGACCTTATAACAGAGTCGCCTGGAGAAGGACTGGAAGTAAAGCTCGTTATTCCACTAAGTTAAAAAGTATTAAAAAAGATTTTATAGTTTTTTTATAAATTTACCAGACTGATTTTATGAAATAAATCAAGAAGTCATTTATAATCTTTTCAAGCTGATAGAAATTGATAGAAATCTAATGATTAAGCAAGAAAGGATATTATAAATGGCTTCTTCTATTTTAAAAACAGTAAAACTCTGTAAGTCTTTCTCAAATGGTGGCAGACAGCAGCATGTAATCAAGAACTTAGATATGGAAATAATCGAAGGCGACTTTACAGTAATTATGGGGGCGTCAGGATCAGGAAAGTCCACACTGCTATATGCACTTTCAGGAATGGACAAGCCTTCCATGGGAAAGGTACTTTTCGGAGATAAAGAGATTCAGGATTTCTCAAATGATGAGCTTGCAGTATTCCGCAGAGGAAATTGTGGCTTCGTCTTCCAGAGTGTATATCTTCTTGAAAACCAGACAATCCTAGACAATGTGTTGACTGGAGCATTGATCGTTCAAAAGAATTCACCTGAATTGGTAAAGAAAGCAAAGGACCTTCTTGATAAGGTTGGAATAAAAAGTGATATGTGGAACAAATATCCCAACCAGTTATCTGGTGGTGAAGCGCAAAGAGTAGGTATCGTAAGAGCAGTCATCAATGATCCAAAGATACTCTTCGCTGATGAGCCAACAGGGCAGCTTAACTCAGCAGCGAGCCAGGACGTTCTTGATATTTTTTCTGAGGTTCATAAGAACGGTCAGTCTATAGTAATGGTAACACATGATTTAAAGACAGCCCTTAGAGGAACAAGAGTAATCTTCCTGAGAGACGGAGGAATCGATGGAGAATATAGAATGCCTGTATATGGTACAGATGATGCGAAGGAAAGAAGAGCAGGACTACAGAGATTTCTTGATGGAATGGGTTGGTAAAGGGCAACCAGGAGGAGAAAATGAAAATATTTAGATTATCATTATTCAATTTAAAAAAGAATAAGAAGGAAGCTGTCGCTATCATCCTTCTTACCCTTGTATCCACAATGATGCTTGGTCTGTTCTTTGCAAATACATCAAGAATCAGTTCTGCATTTGATACAAGCTTCGCTGAAAGTGGAAGCAAGAATTCTATAGTTTATTTAGAAGAAAAAGAATATAGGGACGCATATAGGACAGTTCTGGAAGATAATTATAAGGCTCTGAACTTAGAAGAAACCAGGCTTCAATTTGTTTTTGGAATTAATGTTATCAGAAATGGTGAAAAGATAAGTTATGGCTTATGGTTTATTACTGAGGAAAATGATAAGAAGATAGAAGACTATGAAATGATTGAGTCTTTATCGGATGGTGAGACAAACGGATTAGAACATCCAATATGGCTTCCAGGATATTGTAAATATAACCTGGGATATAAGCTCGGAGAATCATTTGATATGGAATACCTTGGGAAGGAGTATCCATTCACTATAGCGGGCTTCTATAATTCGGGATTTATGAATAATTCCGAACCCAAGTGTGTTGTAACCCAAAATGATTATAAAAAATTAGCTGAGATAACTAATACATATGTCCTTCTGGCTTTTGACAGTGATTCGAATTATGACTTTCAGGAATATACAGATAAGTGTCGTGCTGAGTCAGGTGAAGATATAAAATCCGTTATTGGAGAAACTAAAGAAGGGTGCAGTGCTAATGACAGTCAGTTTCTGATTATGTTTCTCTCGAAGGTCGCGTCAAGTGCATCTACATCGATCCGCCGTATAACACGGGCAACGAGAACTGGGTCTATAACGACAATGTGAATAGCCCGAAAATCAAGAAGTGGCTGGGGCAAGTTGTAGGGAAGGAATCCGAGGACTTGA
>JAILEL010000319.1 GCA_024687845.1 Eubacterium sp. | reverse complement strand
GATACTATCAGACTTAAGACAGAGGAATAAAGGATGTATTATATTACATTTTGCGTTATAGCAATTCTAATCATAAGTGGACTGGTAGGACTGAAGAGGGGCCTTTTTAAGACCCTTTTTGGTTTTCTTGCACTGATTCTTTCTATAGTAGTAACCTATTTTGCAGGTCCGATAGTCACTTCGTATATATATGACTATACGATCATTGATGAGAAGATTGAAGAAAAGGTATATGAAGAACTGAAGGAAGAACTTGAGGCCAGGGTAACGGAGTCTCTCCAGAATGCAGGGGAAACAAAGAATCTGGAGACCCGTGCTAAAGAGGAGGCAGAAAAGATTCTTTCAGAAGAGGTAGACAGGTCCAGTCAGGTTCAGCTTATAGATGATTTTGATTTTCCGGATTCATTAAAGACGCTTTTTATAGAGAATAACAATGATGAAATGTATGAAAAGCTGGGGATAGATAACTTTTATAAATATATTTCTCAATACACAACCTATCTCATAGTAAAAGCAATGGCATTTTTTGGAACTTTCATCGTCCTTCGTCTGTTATTCCTGCTTATCGCACTCATAGTAGGATGGATCATGAGAGAAGTACCGATACTCAGCGGACTAAACCGCATAGGCGGACTTATACTCGGGCTGGGAATTGGACTTGGAGTAATATGGGTATTTATGATCATCGCTGGAATTGCATTTGGATCAGCTTATGATGAAATGATAGAGGGAAATACGGTACTTGAATTCCTGAATAACAATAACCTTATAACAACAATACTGACACAGCACTAAAATGAGTCAGAATGGACGGATAAACCCGAAAGGTATCTGTACATATTCAAACGAATCAGCTTAAATGGAATATAGCGCTATATGCATTAAGATGTTAAAATGCATATAGCGTTATTTTTGTGTGTTTCATTGAATTGTAAATGTCTGACGGAAGGGTCATAGGAATGAAGATATACAGTTCTTTTGCTAAGGTTTATGACAGGATGATGGATAATATTCCCTATGAAGAGTGGTGTGATTACCTGGTCACATTACTTTCTCTTAATGATGTATCTCCGGGAAACCATGTGGTGGAACTAGGCTGTGGTACTGGAACTATGACAAAGCTTCTTGCAGAGGCTGGTCTTGTAATGACTGGGATAGATTTATCTGAGGATATGCTGGAGGAAGCCCGCCTGAAAACTGATGCTTCATATAATATCACATACCTGAATCAGGATATGTGTTCCTTCAGAGTAAATCCAAAGGCGGAAGCAGTAGTGAGTATATGCGACAGTATGAACTATCTCCTGAAGGATTCCCAGATGCTGGCTGCCATGAAAGCGGTCCATGATAATCTGGTTGATGGCGGAGTCTTTATATTTGATCTGAAGACTGATCATTTCTTCCGTAAAAAGCTGGGAGACAAGACATATAGAGAAGAAATGGATGGCTTTTCTTACATATGGAGAAATCACTATTATAAAGACAAGAGGATTCATAAGTATGGAGTAAAGATTTTCTATGATAATCCTACACGTGAACCGGATGTGGAAATTCATTATCAACGTGCTTATTCAATAGAAAGTATAGTGGAACTGGCTCAGGAAGCCGGATTTGAAGCGATAGAAGTTTATGATGCATTTACCATGGAAAAGCCCAGAAAACGGAGTGAGCGATTATATTTTGTTGTGAAAAGAAATAAACAATTTAAGAAATTATAAAAGATTAATCCGTGATAATAAACAGAGAAAACATTGGAAAAGAAGCATAAAAAGATGGTAAACCGACATAATGACGACATAATCCGCTTGTTTTAACGACAAAAATGTGAGTCAGGCGAACAAGTCTTTCGGTTCGTTTTTCATGTGAATGATGAAATATAAGTGGAAAATATGCTTTTTTGAGAGGGTCCAAAATAATACATTTTTGGAGGTGTGTATGGCAAGATGTAATGTATGTTTCAGACATTGTGATGTACCGGAAGGTGGAAGAGGTTTCTGTGGAGTAAGGACCTGCAGGGATGGCGTTGTCGTTCCGGTTAATTATGGAAGAGTGACATCTATTGCTTTTGATCCCATAGAGAAAAAGCCTCTAAGCAGATTCCGTCCTGGAAGCAAGATAATCTCAGTCGGAAGCTATGGCTGTAATCTCCGCTGCCCATTCTGCCAGAATGATGAGATATCCTGGTCGGAGCGGGCTTATAGATATGAAGAAGAGGCTGACGTATGGACACCAGAGGAGATTGCCGAAACCGCAGAGCGATATAAGAGACAGGGAAATATAGGTGTTGCATTTACATATAACGAGCCTCTTATCGGTTATGAGTTTGTAAGAGACACTGCAAAGCTCGTTCACGAAAAGGGGATGCTAAATGTACTTGTATCAAATGGTACTGCGGATCTGGGTGTACTTGATGAACTATCTCCTTATATAGATGCGATGAACATAGATCTGAAGGGTTTCACAGAACATTACTATAATGAAGTACTTGGTGGCAGTCTGGATATGGTAAAAGCGTTTATAGAAAGAGCAGTACAGGTATGTCA
>JAILEL010000228.1 GCA_024687845.1 Eubacterium sp. | reverse complement strand
ATAGAATAAACCGGCAAACATCCACAGCAAAATCACTGTTGCACTATGAGGTATACGCTCCTCCAGTCTATCCTTTAGTACAAACTTAAATAATACCCCAAATACCGCTCCCCCTATAACCGGTGCTATGCAAAGAATACTCAGCATTATTCTTGTTATCTTATTTTTTTTCATCTTTATCTCATTCATGGTTATTTCTCCAATTATTCTTTTACCATTTTTTCTGCACCAAATATTCTCAGTTATAACAAAAAAACCTTGATATCATACTCATATCCTCCTTCTTTATTTGTTCTAAGCAATTCCCCTGCTGTGATGTCACTATAACAAGAAAGAAAATATTGGTAATATTTATCAAGGTTAGTGGTTAAAATATTAAGTTAAGAAGCAAAATAGCAAATTAGTCATTTACTTAATTCTGATTGCTATATCGTCCAGCTGACCGCTGCCCTTCTACCAAGGATAAAGTTCCTATATATACCCTCTTTCTCGATTAATTCATCATGTGTTCCTCTGTCCACTACGCGTCCATCATCTATTACAAGTATCTGGTCGGCATTTCTTACAGTCTTAAGTCTATGAGCTATCATAATGATAGTCTTATTTCTGGTAAGCTCTGCTATAGCCTTCTGGAGTTTATCTTCATTTTCCGGATCAACATTAGCCGTAGCCTCATCCAGGATCACTATAGGAGCATCCTTAAGTATAGCTCTAGCAATACTAATCCTCTGCCTCTCTCCACCCGAAAGAGAGGTTCCACCTTCACCTATAACTGTATTATAGCCTTCCGGTAATGAATTAATAAAATCATCACATGCCGCTTTCTTCGCAGCAGCTACTACTTCCTCGTGAGTTGCATCCGGATTGCCAAACTTAATATTGTTTTCTATGGTGTCAGCAAAGAGATACACATTCTGAAATACCATACTCACCTGATTCATAAGTGATTCCAGCGAATAGTCCTTGATATTTCTACCACCAATCAAAACTTCTCCTGAATCCACGTCCCAGAATCTAGCCATAAGATTACAGAGTGTAGTCTTACCGGAACCACTTGGACCTATGATTGCTGTAGTTGTATTATCCGGAATCTTCAGACTCACATCAGAAAGCACCTTCTTCTTATCATATGAAAATGAAACATTTCGAAATTCAATCTCATGACTATCCGAGCTATATTCTATTCCATCCTTATCCATCCTAGGGATAGTCTCCGGCTTTTCAGCCTTTTCCATAGATGATGTTAACAGACGAATAATAGCCATAGCACTTCCTGTAGAACTGATATGAGCAAATACCATAAATGACATAATTATCATCATGAGCGCATACACCAGTGACATTGAACCCTGCACATAAAACAGCGCACTCATTCCTATTATCAGAAATGTTCCTAACTGAAGAACCACTTTCTGAAGTATTGTGTAAGGGACAAAGAAACCCTCCATATCTGTATTACTTTTTCTATTATATTCCAGTGCTTCTGCCAGAGCCTTGTCTCCTCGCCCACTGAGATTAAATGACTTTACAATGCTCATTCCCTGAAGCTGCTCTAAGACTGCACTTACAAGTTTCACCTGTGAATCCTGTCTCTCAGGTGCTATTTGCTGGGATTTCTTCTCCATAAGTGACGATATCATAAGATAGACTGCATCAACGAGAAGAATAACTATACCGAATCTAAAGTCAAATATCATAACGCCTGTAAGCATTACAGCCGTCGTTATAAGACCTTCCAAAGTACGAACCATGATCATTGGCGCAAGAGTTTCAACACTGTCTATTACTGTTGTCATGGTTCCAACCAGTTCACCCAGACTATTCTCATTAAAATACCCCATAGGAATTAGCTTTATATGATTCGCTATGGATATCCTCTTATTTGCCGCCATGAAATATCCTGCATGTGTCTGTTCCATCTGAGAATGTCCCTTTGCAAAACATGCAAGTATTACGCCTGCCAGGACTATAAGAAAAGACTGCCACATAGGTGCCATACCTTTATTACCATTAACTATAGCACTAAGTATAAGATAGGCTCCTGCCATTTCTATAGTTCTTCCAATTCCAACCAGTATTCCAAACAGTATAGAATTTCTTATATTTGCAGACTCTTTTCCAGAAAATTTCCATATATCTTTTATCGCTTTTATCACTGCTCATCACCATCCTTTGCACCCAGATACGCTTCCCACATTTTTCTATACAGGTCACTTCTTTCTAACAACTCACTTTGTGTACCTGTCATCTCAACCTTTCCATCATTGATAAGCGCTATCTGATCAGAATCAGTTATGGTTGATAATCTATGAGCTATAACAATCAGAGTCTTACCCTGAACAAGTCTACTTATTGCATTTTGGATAATCGCTTCATTCTCAGGATCAATATATGCAGTTGCCTCATCAAGAATAACAATAGGAGCATCTTTAAGCATAGCTCTCGCTATAGCAATTCGCTGTCTCTCACCGCCAGATAGATGTGCTCCGCCACCGCCTACTCTTGTGTTATATCCTTCACTCAGCTTCTCTATAAAATCATGACATCCAGATGCCTTGGCACATTCAATTACCTCCTCATCAGATGCACTAAGATTACCCATTCGGATATTTTCCATTATTGTATCATCAAAAAGAAAGTTTTCCTGAGCCACATATGCTATCTTGTCATAGAGCTGACTCAGTGGTATATCTCTTGTATCCACTCCCCCAAATGATATCTCACCTGAGTCTATATCCCAAAATCCGGCTATCAGCTTTGCAATAGTCGACTTACCACTTCCTGAAGGACCTACAAGAGCAGTCTTTGTACCTTCTGCAATGTCTAAGCTGACTCCTTTTAGAATGTCTTCTCCTTCACCACTATAGCTGAAAGTAACATTCCTTAACTTGACAGAGTTACCCGATGTCACTTCATTTCCAGTCTTAGAATGACTCTGCTCCTCAGCATTAATTATTAAGTCAACATTTTCTACAACAGTACCAAGTTTTGCCAGAGTATCTACAAAGTCCATAATAGCCATAAGTGGTCCCACCAGACATATAGACAGAATAATAGACGTTACAAAATCACCGAATTCAAGAGTGCCTTTCTGGTAAAACAGCCATCCAAAAGGAAGCACAGTAAGCATCGTACATGGAGCAATGATCATTGCATATATATTGGTCTTACAGCTATTCATCCAGTTATAGAAAAATGACGCATTTGTCTTGCATCTTTCTGCTAGAGTTGCATAAGATTTATCTCCCTGATTATATGCCTTAATCACCTCTATACCACCTGTATACTCTATAAGTGATTCATTCATCTGGGTTGTTATCTCTACTGACTCTGCATACTTCTCTCCATAACCTCTCATAGATGCAGACATGAACATTATTCCTATCGGAAGTGGAATCATAGCTATTAAAGCCATTCTCCAGTCCACGATAAACATCAGAATCCAGACTACTAAAAATCCTCCAAAGTTGGATATAATCTCTGGATAAACATGAGCAAGAGTCGTTTCCATGCTCTCAATCTGATCCACAATTATCTGCTTAAGCTTTCCACTTTTCATATCTATAATTGTACCTAAAGGAAGTTTTGGAAGCTTATGCATAACCTTCTCCCTGATTTCCTTTAGTATCCTAAATGTCGCTTTATGTGATATTCCGAGCGCTCCTGTATATAGAAGTGTATTCAGAATGTAACCAGCAGCTCCCGCACCTACAAACATCAAATACTTATTCAGGTCTCTCTCTCCTTCTATAAGCATTACCACTACTGAAGATGCCGATACATATGGAATAACTCCTGCCAACACGCCAAGTATAGCCAAAAAGATTGATATCTTCAGCTCTTTATGACCTGACTCTCCAAGTTCCCATACACGAGCTATAGGACTTTTCTTCTTTACTTTATTTTCCTCCATTTACAACTCTCCCTTTTTCAAGTCTGATAATATATTCAGCACAACTATCAAGAAGTTCCATATCATGAGTTATAACTATCGGTGTTATGCCTTTCTTCTTAATAGCCTCAAGACACCTGGCAAATGATTTCATATGTTTATAGTCAAGACCACTTGTGGGTTCATCAAAAAAGAGAAATTCCTTTTCCGATGCCAACGCGCTTGCTATAGCAACCCTTTGTTTTTGACCGCCTGAAAGGGACATAGGATGAAGGTCCTTATATTCAAAAAGATCCATATAAGTAACTATCTGGTCTATTCTCTCTTCTGCCCCCTCACTCTTATTCTTTGGGATACTTAATCGAATTTCTTCTTTTACACTCTCTGTAAATAACTGATGGTTTACATCCTGCATAACCAGGTAACTCTTTTTAAGCATCTTCTTTCTAGTCTGCTTCTCTCCATTTATATAAAATGAACCTCTACATTTCACAAGTCCCGCAAGACATCTGATAAGAGTACTTTTCCCGGCTCCATTTTGTCCTACAACACCGATAACACTACCCAAAGGAATCCTTACATCCTCAACACGGACAGAGGTTCCATCATTATATGAAAAGCTCAAATCTTTTATTTCAAGAATATTACCTCTGTCATAGATATCGTCAATTTGCCACTTTTTCTTACTCTCGATAAAGCTTTCCAAATCATTTGATACATACGGGTTTCGAAGCCCATACCCGGTTACAATATCCTGATCCATCTGCCAAAAGTCTGCAGCAGTCTTCTCCCAAGCTATATTCCCGTCTCTCACAAAAACTACTCTGTCAGCAACATCTTTTAGATAACTGAGCCTATGATCTGCCACAACTACAGTTTTTCCATCTTTCTTCCAACTTTCAATTATCTTCGACAGATTACCGACGGAAGATAAATCAAGATTTGATGTAGGTTCATCGAGTACGATAATATCCGGATATGACATAGAAACTGATGCACAGGCTATCCTCTGCTTTTCTCCACCAGACATATCAAAAAGACTTTTATTCAAAAGTTTTTCAACATCAAACATTTGCACCGTTCGGTCTAGTCTTTGATTCATTTCCTCCTTAGTAAGCTTCATATTTTCACAACCAAATACTAGTTCGCTTATAGAATCGACATTAAAGAACTGTGACCTTGGATTCTGAAAGACAGAACCCACGTGTCTGGATATCTCCTGAACCGTCTTACCCCTTATACTCTCTCCATTTATCTGAATATCTCCTTCAAGATTTCCTTTATAAAACCCAGGTACAAGACCATTAATAAGACGTGTTATTGTTGTTTTTCCACATCCTGATTCTCCACATAGGATAACAACTTCACCATCCTTAATCTCAAGATTAATATTTGAAACTGCATTCCCCTGTTCAGTTCCCTCATATGAAAATGAAACATTTCTTAACGCAATCATTTCTTATCCTCTTATGACACAAACAGCAAATAGAATAATGCTGCAAAGCGATATAAAAAGTGCTATTACATCTGATATTTTAAAGCCAATCTCTACATAACTACTTCTTCTGTCATTTGTCACAAGTCCTCTTGTCATAGCCGAAGCAGAGAGTTCATCACCAATCTTCGTAACCGATACTATAAGTGGCACCAGCCTGTATTCTATGGCCGATATAGGACTCCCTGCGAATCTTATTCCACGCATTTTCATAGCGTCCTGTATAGATTTATATTCATCAGCCAGCGTTGGAAAGAATCTGAAGATAATGGCAAAAGGAATTATTATACTCTGTGGCAAATGTAACTTCTCCATTCCTGCAATAAACTCACTTACCTTAGTGGTGCCAAGCACAAACCATGCCAGCATCACGCTTGGCAGCATCCTTTCAACCAGGTAAACCAGCACCCTCAGTATTACACCACCAATGCTCATTCCATTTATAAGCCCATTTTCCAAGACATATAGTCCTGCTCTCGCAAGAAAGTAAAGCAGACAATAGACAAAGGACAGTTTTAGCTTTTTTGTACTTAAAAGCAAAATGAATACTGAAAATACGCATAGATATTTTAATAACTCAACTGCTACCAGCTTGGAATCAGATATGATTATTGTATTTACCACCAAAAGTATGAAGAGCTTCGTTCTTGGGTCGAATGATAATAGCGACTTACTCTTCCCTGCTCCATTTATTACTAGATTCATTTAAGCGATTCCTGCTCTTTCAAAATGCTTTTTCAGTACTACTCTTCCCAAAAGTGCCCCCAGTATTGCAGCGACTGCCACTGAAACTATAACAACTCCGCACATTCCCCAGCTTATAAGACTCTCCAGTCTGTCAACAAATTCATCACCCTGAACTTCTCTAAAGCTTTCAGCATACGCCTTTGCCCCTATGAACATAGGAAGCTGTGTGCCTATAACCCACTCACTAAATACGATATATCCAATAAGCATTCTGGGAAAACTGCTATAGTTACCGGTTTTTAAAAGAAAATCAGCAAGAAGTCCAAAAACAGCAGCAGTAAAAATCCCCATATATCCATAGCCCATAAGCCATAAGAGAATCGCTGAAAGTACTGCCATAATAGTTATCATTCCAAACTTCTTAACCTTTGTGAAAAAGAGTATACATGGAATACCTGCCAACAAAGCTATAAGTACCGGATAAAAAACAGCCATAATAGGAATCATTCCCGTCATAGCGCATATGAAAAATATAACAAAATAGATTACAGTAAATATACCCACCGTAATTAAATCCTTTACAGACATTTTCATTCCTCCAATCTGTATTAAGGGACTACCCCTTTTTATTATTTATATAGACAACCGGCCGGATTGTTATATACATCACTCTATTGTTAGTTATTGCTAACCGTTCAGGCAAAATATTATCTACGTCTATATCCCCTAAAACACCAGGTATAAACGTAGATTTATATTAGTTGTATCGCTGGATACTTATCTAAAATACTCTTTCCATCCTCTACCATAAAACGCTCTTAGTTCATCAGTATACCTATGAGCTTCCTCCCTTGTCATATCATGAACAAGACAATGAAATAGAGCAGAATAAAAGCCGGTAGATACAACATGACAGAATTCCTCATTTATCTGACCACCTAAAAGAGCTTTGCTTCCAAGTTCCTCAAGATATTTCAAAGTATATTTTGTGTCAATCGCTACTATATTCTCAAGATAATCTTCATATACATTACCTGGGGAACATGAAACAAGTAGCTTATAAGGATTATAGTGATCATAAATGATATCTATTAATGCCGCATATCCTGTATCTCCAGACTTCTTATACAGTTTCTTCTGTTTCTCCACATCCATAGAGAAATAATCCTGGAGCTTATTCTCCAGCCATAAAGGAAGTTCTGATGTTGGCTCTATCAGATACAAAAATAAACCTTCTTTATCTTTGAACCTGGTATATATTGTGCTTGTACTTACCCCCGCAGAGTTGGCTATCCTTCTAAGAGACGCATCATTATATCCCTTCTCAAGAAATTCCTTTTCTGCACACTCTATTATTCTTTCATCATATCCTTCTTTTCT
>JAILEL010000215.1 GCA_024687845.1 Eubacterium sp. | reverse complement strand
GCAGAACGCATCCTCACTTCGTTCGGACCATCGATTACTATGTAATCGACGGCTAATTCGCAGGTATTATGAGATATAATATGAAAAACAAACTGCAAGCAGTTGTTTTTCAATTATATCTCATAAACCGTGAATAGTAACTGTGAAAACAATATGACAATAAGAAAAAATAGTACCATCACACCCCCTTTTGTGCTATATTTACCTTATATATGTTTAGTAAAGTTTTTTTTTATAATCTAAACGAGAGGGGGATAACATGAATAAAAGAAAAAGTATTACATGCATAATAATCGCTTTTGCTATTATAATCTCAGCACTAGCAGTTCCATCTTTTAATTCACAGGCTGCCAGTTCTCTGGTAAGCAAACCAACTGGTTTAAAACAAGTAGGAACTGTAAAGGGAAAGTCAATTTCTTGGAAATGGAATAGTGTTAATGGAGCAACAGGCTATTCTGTAAGCGTCTGGGCAGGTAGTGAATATGGCGGCTGGGTTGTTAAGAACGCCACTGTTAAAACTACAAGTTATACTTATAAGACGAAAAAGCTCGGAATGGCATACATAATATATGTATATGCTATAGATAAAAATGGTGATCGTTCTGAGTATGCGTTTAGATATGGATATTCATATCCGGTTAAACCTACGAAAACCTATGTCTATAAATGGACTCCAAATTCAAGTCAGGTAGTTCTCAGATGGATGGGATATGCAAAAGGAAATAATATTCTTCCGGGAGGATATCAGGTGGAAGTATATTCGCTTGCCGGAAAGAAGTTGAAAACATATGCCATAAAGGCTGAAACTAATCAGGACAAGAGAAAAAACAGTAGTTATTATGATGTAATGGATAAGAAAATTACCGGAATCAAGAATCAGGGATTTAAAGTAAGAATAAGAGCTTATAGAAAACTTGATTCAGGTGAAAAAATATACGGAGCGTGGTCGAAGACTGAAAGCTTTGTACCTCAGGCAAAAATAAAGGGCTATGGTCCTGGCGCAAATTCGAACTATAAGTCAGTAAACTGGCTGGCAGTTAAGGGTGCAGTAAGCTATAGTATTTATTATATGGATGGTTCTACACCTAAGCTTATAAAGAGCGGAATCAAATCAACAACTTATAATAAGCTAAAGTATAACTATGCAACAACAGATAGAAGAATATTCATAACTGCTAATGTAAAGGTTAAAGGAAAGGTTTACAAATCTACTGTTACAAAGCAGGGAGTTGTAACAACTTCTTATTCAACGACATATTAGAATTAATCTTAACTTTAAGAATGGGTTCTTCCGAGAGGAGGAACCTATTTTTGTTATCTATCTCATAAACCATGAATAGTAACTTTTTGACACAATATATCATATGTGGTAAAATGCAGTTCATTACATTTCTTTTGGGAGTTCATTCTTATGGCAGAAAAGAAAAAAGATGTCGGAGCAGGAATTCTTAAAGCTACGGGTATTCTTGTCGGAGCAAACATGCTGTCGAGCCTTCTGGGATATGTCAGAGATATCATAATGTCATCTGTATTTGATATGAGTTCACTTACAGATTCATATAATGCAGCATTTACGATTCCAGATCTTATATATACGGTCCTTGTTGGTGGTGGCCTTTCGGCTGCCTTTATTCCTGTGTTCAGTGGATACCTGGCAGAGAAAAAGGATGAGGATGGACATAAGATGGCAAGCTCTATTCTCAATATAGTTGCCATTTCAGCAATGATACTCTGTATAATTGGTATAATATTTACCCCACAGCTTCTTCCGCTGGTTGTAGATTTCTCAGACTGGAAACCGGAATACATAACGCTTACAGTAAAACTGACAAGAATCATGTTTTTCCAGAGCTTTTTCATGTGTCTGACGGGAATCTGCATGGGAATTCTTCAATCCTATAAGGACTTTGCTCCACCATCTATTGGTGCGGTTCTCTATAATATTGCAATCATTATCGTCGGAGTTATACTACTTAACTTTGGACTTGGAATCGCAGGCTTCTCAATTGGTGTAGTAGTCGGAGCTTTGGTAAATCTTATAGTTCAGATTCCACCTATAAAACGACATGGTTTCAAATATAAAAAGATCATAGATATGGATCATGAGGGTGTGAAACAGTTCTTTAGACTCTTTGGTCCGGTTCTTATTGGAATATCGGTAACTCAGCTTAATTTTGTTGTAAATCGAAGATTTGCTTCTGGTCAGGGCGAAGGAATTTTATCGAATATAACTCAGGCACAGAGAATCATGCAGCTGCCGATAAATATTTTTGCATACTCCATCGCACTTTCCATATTCCCTACAATGGTAGAGCATTTTACTACAAATGACATGGAAGAATTCAGAAAAGATCTGTCGCTTGGAATAAGAAATGTAGCTTTTGTAATTATGCCATCAGCAGTTGGAATTATAGCAATTCGTATGCCTCTTATAAGAGCTATCTATCTTCAGGGTAATTTCTCACCGGAAAATGTACCAATCCTTGCCAATCTCCTGGGTCTTTACTCGATTGGTATGATAGGCTACTCGGTAAGACAGGTGGCTATGCAGGGATTCTATGCAGTAAAAGAAACAAAAACTCCTGTAACTATTAATATTTTTATACTATGTCTGAACATGCTACTTACAATTATTTTTGTTAGGTTTGGAGGGGCGAACGGAATTGCGGTCGCTTACTCAATAGCTGGTCTTGTAAGTATGACACTTCAGCTTACTTTCCTGAAGAAAAAGGTTGAAAGAATCAGAGGAAGAGAGATATTAGAATCAGCTATTAAATGTATGATATGCTGTGTAATAATGTTTATTACTGTAAGCATAGGAATTTTTGCGTTTGAACATTTGGCATCAGTCGATACAAAGATGATGCAGTTCCTGGAACTAATGATACTTTTAATAATCGGTGCTGGTACATATTTTGTAGCCGCTTATCTCTTAAAAATGCAGGAACTAACATCTATTCTTGATGTAGTAAAACGAAAAGTTCTAAAAAAATAAATGTTTTCTCAAAATTTTATAATTTTGCAAATGTGTAAAAAAACAGCCTATTTGGCTGTTTTTAAGTTGACATAATATTGCTTGTTGGTTTATGTTTATCATATCGGTTTTATTGTATTGGAAAAATTATGATTTTCTAGTGAGGTTTTATGTAATGTATAAGATGATTTCTAAACTGATTATGTTCCGTGAGTTTGGCGAGGACAGTATCTTAACTAACATGGCTGAAATTATCAGCGAATTTGATTCTGGTGAATACGATGAAGAAGAACTGACAGACTGGATATATGGAGAGATTCATAAGCTCCTTCAGCTTGGAACTGACTATGGTTTTGACAAGAATTTATGGCATGATTATATTGCATACATATTGCTTACAAATGAGAATCCATTTACACTTACTGCTGAGAGGATGGAGCTTCCAGAAGGCAGCGTGAATACATTTGTACTGAGAGATATGATAATCTTCTATGATCTGTACAATTATGATTTCAGCAAGCTTGAGGAAGGGCTTTCAATTGATTGCTTCTCAACCATTTCTAATTATACGTCTATTCATAAGAGAGGACAGCTCTTTAACAGAAATGTGTCAGAGAAGGTTCGTAATCTGAGTGATGCGATTGAACAGATATCTGACTCAGAGGATAATAAAGATATTGCGGCCAAAGAAATGCTTGATCTGGTCAGAAGCTTCTACAGTAAGTATGGTATCGGCATGTTTGGCCTGAATACAGCATTCAGAATAAGTGAGAGTTCTTCAGATGAAGAAATAGGTGAGCTCAATTCATTAAACTATGTAGATGGAAGTAACATTATATTTAAGCCGATAAATAATACTGACCGAGTAATGCTGGATGATCTGGTAGGTTATGATATACAGAAAAAGAAGCTGAGAGATAACACCGAGGCATTTCTGGCAGGGCGCCCTGCGAATAATGTGCTTCTGTTCGGCGATGCAGGAACGGGCAAATCAACCAGCATCAAAGCTCTGATAAATGAGTATAGTGATCAGGGACTTAGAATGATAGAACTGTATAAGCATCAGATGAGATATCTTTCTTCTATTATATCAAGCATAAAGAGCAGAAATTACAGATTCATTATTTACATGGATGATCTCTCATTTGAGGAAAATGAGACTGAGTACAAATATCTTAAAGCTGTAATCGAAGGTGGTCTTGAGACTAAGCCTGATAATATTTTAATCTATGCTACATCTAACAGACGTAATCTTATTAGAGAAACATGGAATGATATAAGTGATATCGAGCTTGATAAACATCGTTCAGATACTATTCAGGAGAAATTATCTCTTGTAAGCAGGTTCGGAATCACGATACCTTTCATGAGACCAAATAAGAAGGATTATGAGGAAATCGTTAAAACACTTGCAGAGAAGTCTGGGCTTTTGAACTCATCTCGAGATGGACAAAGTGATGAGAATAGCATCGAAAAACTGCTGGCAGAGGCTAACAAATGGAGCGTAAATCACGGTGGTATGTCGGGAAGAGCAGCCCAACAGCTGATTGATAGCTTGAGTTAAGTGAATGTTGCTATTTGTGGGCTATGAGAAAGGTAACAAAAATGACTGCTTGCAGGAGCTTTTGTAAGCTGATTATGGGCAACAAACAGGAAAGGATATAGATATGACAAAAAAAGAGCGTGCGGCTTTGGTTTGTGAAAAACTAAATGAAGAGTACGGGACAGACCTTCGGTGCTATCTGGAATATGATCATGACAAACCCTGGCAGCTGCTTTTTGCAACTATCATGTCAGCACAGTGCACGGATGAACGCGTGAATATGGTTACAAAGGACTTGTTTAAGAAATATCCCGAGCTATCGGATGTTGCAAATGCTGATATAAAAGAATTTGAAAAGGACATTTTCTCTATTGGATTTTACCATAATAAAGCAAAGAATATAATTGCATGTGCAAATGTACTTCTGACCGATTATGATGGAAAGGTTCCTTCCGATATAGATAAACTGACAAGTCTTCCAGGGGTCGGACGTAAAACTGCAAATGTAATCAGAGGAAATATATTTGATATTGAATCCATAGTAGTTGACACTCATGTAAAAAGGGTGTCGAAGCTTCTGGGTCTTACAAAAGAGGATGATCCCGTTAAGGTTGAATACGACCTTATGAAAATACTTCCAAAGAAGCAGTGGATTCTTTATAACTTTCAGGCAATCGCATTAGGAAGAAAGGTGTGTATTGCCAGGCGGCCTCGCTGCAGTGAATGTGTGCTTAGGGAGATATGTAAAAGTAGTAAGATTGTGACAAAAAAATAGCACAAATAAAGGCTATTTAATTAAAACAGTAGAAAATTTTTTAAAAGGTTGAATTCTTATTTCATTAGTTGTATAAGTATGGTTGGATGTTTTTCGCCAACGCGGAATTAAGATGATAATAAAATGATGGAATAAGAGTTTAGAATAAAAAACACGAGAGGAAAAGAGTATGATCGATTTTAGTAAGAAGGGTAAAAAATCAACAAGAATAATAGCAGCGGTGATCAGCATACTGCTTGTTATTGGAATGGTAATCGGGCTGCTTGTAGCTATAATCTAAGCTGATTATATATTTACGCCATATAGTGTCAGAAGGTACTTCTGACATCCAAATAAAAAAATAAAAAAAGAAGAGAAAAATGGGAAAAATTATTAAAACACTTAATTTAAAAAATAAGAACAGGGTAGTGGCTGCTGTTCTTATTCTTGCGCTTACATTTTCTATTACCCCTTTAAATGTACACGCTGAAGGGAATAAGGCAACTGCCAGTGACGCAACTTCGGGAAATGCATCTTCTGGTAATGCTACAAAGAAGATTACCGTAAATACTCCAACTGATAGTCCTGAACCGGGTGAGCCTCTGTTCAGAGATAATATCAAAATCAATGGAAGAAATATTGGTGGTTTGACCAGAAAACAGGTTATGGGAATATTCTGTGCTACCGATACTGATGCGGTGCCTGTTACATTTACCAGCCAGTATGGTGATGTAAATACAACTCTTGGAGAGCTTGACTGCAAGGATAATTCTGAGGAAGTTATCGACGAAGCACTGGCATATGGAAATAAAGGTACTATTCTTAAGAGATATAAGGATATTGAAAACCTTAAGACCACTCCTGTTGAATATACAATCAAGAAGGAAATTGATTCAAGTATCGTAGGTCGTCTTGTTGAGGATCATCTTAACAGTCTGATTGACGAGGACGAGACATATACATTAAATCATAACGATGACGGCTCAGTTTATGTTATTGCAAATGGTGAAATGAATAAACCGGACAGCACTGCAACATCTGCTGCTGTTGAGCAGACAATCAATCAGGCAGGCTACGCAGGTGACCCTATAACGGCAAAGGTTGTATTTTCTGATGATGCATTGAACGACAGGGCAAAGCTTCTTCAGAGAATAACAACAGAGCTTGGTTCATATGCTACAGATTATAGCGGTAGTAGTGAGTCTAGAAAGATAAATGTGCAGAGAGCTGCTTCACTTGTTGATGGGCATGTTGTTTTCCCTGGTGAGCAGTTTTCAGTATATGATGTTATCTCTCCTATTGAAGAGAGTAATGGCTATGCGATGGGACATGCATTTGTTGGTACAGATGTAGTAGATAGCGTTGGTGGTGGTGTATGTCAGGTAGCTACTACGCTTTATAACGCAGTCCTAAGAGCAGAGCTTGAGGTTACTCAAAGATACTGTCACAGTATGCCGGTTTCATATGTACCGATTTCAGCAGATGCGGCTATCGCCGGTGGTCTTCTTGATCTTAAATTCGTAAATAATCTTGATGTTCCTATTTATATAGAGGCTGGTTACGATGGAGGAACTGTCAGATTTTCAATTTATGGTGAAGAATACAGACCAGCAAATAGAACTATTGATTTTGAATCCGTACAGTTGAGTGTAATTAATCCACCATCAGAACCAATTCTTACAGAGGATAAGACTATTCCGGCAGGAACACAGGTTGTAAAGTCCGAAGCAGTAACAGGATATACAGCAGAGCTTTGGAAGCACATTTATATAGATGGAGTTCTGACGGATTCAATCAGGATAAATGAGAGCGAGTATGATGCTTGTGCTCAGAAGATTTCCATAAATACAGATGCTCCTTTAGCGGGTGATCCGAATAATCCAGAAGATCCAAACAACCCGGATGGTTCTGAGTCACCTGACAATAAAACAAACAAAACTGATGATAAGAAGAGTCCGGATAAACCTGAGGATGCCACTGTAGAACCAACAGGAGATGAAACACCTACAGATGAAACACCTACAGATGATACACCTGCAGATGATACACCTACAGATGAAACACCTCAGTAGAGCATAGAAAAATTACTAAAACTTTTCATACTATATATGTGATTCTTAAATAGCCATGTGGGAAGTTTTTGTAAATTATAAATACAGATATAATATCGATTCAGGCGTCATATTCATTTGACGCCTGTCTTTATTTTTGAGATATTTACATAGAGAAAAATTTTATATATATTTTATAAAGTTATTTGAAAAATGCATCTATTATAGAGAGCGAAGAGGAAATAAAATGAGTAGTGGAACAATTGGAACAAGAATGCTAAAAAACAGCGTAATAAAACATTTAGAGGGAATAAAAGTCGGACAGGATTTTTCAGTTTTGGAAGAGGATACATCATTTTCACTAATATCAGCGATGGGGTTTTCTGACATCTCAGGACCAGAAGGTATGACAACTGGAGAAGTAGCACTAAACAGAGCCCTGAATAATCTGTCTCTCAGCGGTGCACTAATAGAAGGTTTTAAAGATAGTGCTAACAGAAATATAAAGATAAGTATAAGCATAGTAGCAGGCAGAAACTGTGAAGAACAGGATCTAAGAAGTGAAATGCAGAAACTTTCGTCCTTCTGTAAGAAACAGGGAATAAAAATAATTGGAGGAAATACTGCATTTTCTGGAGAAGACAAGAATTATAGCGTAACAATAACGGCTTATGGCTATACTGATAGAGAAACCTTAAAACAGGTGAAAGCACATCTTACACCTGGTGATAAGGTGATTATTATAGGGAATGCAGGAGAATACGGAGCGAATCTTTTAGCTGAAAAATGCAGGGACGAACTGATGAAAAGATTTTCGGAAAGCTATATAGATGAAAATATAAAACAGAGATTTAAAATATTCTCAGGAGATATTGCTGCACTTCTGATAAAAAATGGTGCCAGTTATATTCATGATGTAAGCTATGGAGGCATTTACAGGGCATTGCAGGAGATATCAGAATATTCAAGTCTGGGAATCCAGGTGGAGCATGAGTCTATACCTATCCGCCAGTCAACCATAGAGGTTTGCGAATATTTAAATATCAATCCGTATAAGATTATGGGGACAGGAGGCCTTGTTGCCGTATGTAAACAGGATAAACTGAAAGATGTTATAAATCAGCTTGCATTATATAATGATCAGACAGATAAGATAAGCTTCTCAGAAGCAGGAGAACTTCTTCAGAAGAAGGAGTGCATTATATTCTCAGAAAGGAATAAAACAAGAAGATCATTAACCTATTACGATGAGGATTCTCTCTTTATTTTTATTCACTGATTTAGTATTATAAGAAGGGGAAATTTATATTCCCCTAATTATTTTTTTGTTAAAAAGTTATATATTATATATGGGAGATTAATATCTATAATTGAACGGTTGGATTACAGAAATGGAGGGCGTACTATGAAGAAAATAGGTACTATTATGCTTGCCACATTTGTCTCGTGTGTAATGGTCATTTCCGGGATTGCAGCAAGCGGAAAAAATGTATATGCAGCAGACGGCGATGAAGTTACAGTTCTTGAAACCGATCAGTCAGAACCGAGAGAAGGAAATGTATTTGTAGAAGTAGAAGGCAAATTTACCAGTCAAGATATTGCCAAAGCGGTAGAAAGAATTAATGAGATAAGGGAAGAAGCTTGTAGAGAGGGTTTAGCTTATCCCAATCCAAATAATAAGGAACAATCCTCTACTAAAAAGTTATCAGAAACTGATTATCATGCATTGACTTGGTCTCAGGGCATGGAGATATGGGCAAATATAAGATCAGCAGAGATGAGCATTGCAGTGGGACATGTAAGAATGAATTCATTTGAAGAACATACTTACAATATGCCAGAAATAAATGGAACAAAACCAGCTTTGGAATGTGGATATTTTGGCATGGGTTTCTCATCCGGAATAGAGGATACTGATACAGATATTCTGAATGCTATTAACTGCTGGTATGAGGAAAAAGATGAATACATAAAAAATGCGAAAGATAGTAGTGGAGATATTAAGTATGGACATTACCAGTTGATGATTAATCCTGAGATTCAGTGTTTTGGAATAGGTTCATTTTGCCCTGATAATCGTCATTATTTCATGTCTGGCATATTCAGTAGGAGTCGTGGAGCTTCAGATCCGACTGAATCCATAGGTTATGATGGAAAGTATATTCAATTAGTTGAAATGGATCTGACAAAGATTTCATCAATAAGTATTTCAGGAGAAGAGAAATGCACAGTTGACAAAGAGATTGATTTGGATGCAGATGCATTATTAGGTGCATGGAATAAGACTTATAAGGTTCATGACGGAATCACATGGAGTACCAGTGATAACTCAGTAGCAACGATTGATAAAAATGGAATAGTAAAAGGTATAAAAAAAGGACCTGTAACTGTATATGCTAAAATAAATGATGAATTAACTGCAAGTAAAGAGATAACCGTTCGTTCGATAGAATCTTTGACTAATCTTGATGATATAACAACTGCTTCTGGTACTGCGCCAGCTGCTTTCCCTACAAAGGTAATTGCTAATTGGAGCGATGAGACTACTTCTGAAGAAACAGTTACCTGGGATATGACGAAGGATGCAGAAACAGGAAAAACTGTAAGTTCAGAGTATTATAAACAGAGAGCTGGTGGTACATTTACATTTGGTGGTAAGATTGAGGGCTATGAAGGAACCGTTAAACAAAAGGTAGTTGTAGAGCCTGCATATATCGTAGAAAATGGAATAACAATTCCCGAGATAGTTACAGAATCTGGAGTAGAGCCTACTGTAGAAGATAAGATTTTACCTAAAACTCTTGAGGTTAAGTGGTCGAATGGTGATACTACTAGTGAAGATGTAAGCTGGAATGTAGGGGCTATTGAGGCGCAGGATTATTCGGCTATAAGAGGTGGAGAGTTTAAACTGTCTGGTACTATCGATGAAAATGGAGAAACAAAGTTTATTAATACAAAATATAAGGTTAATCCGGCTACTGTAGAGAAAGCTTATTTCACATCGCCAATAGAAACGAAAGAAATGGTTGCACCAGTTCTTCCAGAAACTGTAAAGGTTCATTGGAGTAATCATGAAGCTGCTTATGATACTGATGAGCAGGTGGAGTGGGAACAGGTTGAGGAATCTAAATATAGCAAACCTAATAAGGATTTTACAGTAAAAGGTAAGATCTGGAGATATAAGAATGAACTTGAAAAAAC
>JAILEL010000151.1 GCA_024687845.1 Eubacterium sp. | reverse complement strand
TTGCCTCATAATAATAAGTACTTCTATTTACCTGTAGGACGCGGCACATTGCTGATACTGAGTATTTGTGAGCATTTGCTTTTATCACATTTACTTTCGTCCTAAGATCAGCGCCGCTTGTTTTAAAATATCATTCTCAATCTTTAACTGCTGGTTTTCTTTGCGAAGCTTTATAAGTTCTTCCTGTTCCGGGGTTCTGTTATCCTTTTCATGGAAAGAACCGGAATTATCGGCTTGTTTTACCCATTTATCAAACAGGGAAGTGGAAATATCATATTCTCTGCAAATGTCACATCTGCGTTTTCCGGCGTGGTATAAATCTACCAGCTGCTGTTTAAATGCCTCTGTATATTTTCTTGGCCTTCTTCTTTGTTTTTTTTAGTCATAATAATTTACTCCTTTATCTGTTACTTTTATATTATATGACCTTAAAAAACCTGTCCAGTTTATTGTAGCCTATCCAATAATAGGTTAGTTACGAGTTTTCCTTTTCTTTTGAGTTAAAGAAATCAGTAAGAGCCTTCTTGAATAACTGAGCTTCGTTGCTGAGTACGTTATTCTTGTTAGAAACTAAGTATAGGTTCTTGACTAGGAGATCTTCTTCAAAGGTAAGAACCTTTATCTTATCAGATCTTATCTTTTTAGCCAGGTACATAAGGCTTATTCCAAGGGCGTAGTTATTCTCGGCCATCTGGTGTATAAGGTGGACATCAGACGTTTCAAGAATGATATTTGGAGCCTGATCCGAATCAAAATAGCTGAACAGCTGGTGAAGACTGGTGTATGATAAAGAATCCTTTATTACCACAGATTCACCGGCTATTTTTGAAAATGGAATAGAATCATACTTAGCAAGAGGATGATCCTTATTTACAACAAGACAGAACTGTTCTGTGCATAAGTGGGAATATTCAATAGTGTGAGGTTTGAAAGGGCCAGGTAAGATGGCGAGCTCCACTTTGTTGTTCTCCACTTTTTTTATTGTGTAATCATCAGGATACTCCTTTATATCCAAGCGAATCTCAGGAAACTCTGTATTAAACTCGTGAAAAAATGACGCGGGAATCAGCTGAGGAACATCATATGAACAGAATATTGGTAGATTCTTGATCGTAGTATTGTCTTTAAATAGCTGGTTAGATATTACGTCATATTCATTTATTATATGCTGTGCATGTATGGCAAGACGGGCTGCTTCACTGGTTGGCTGAATCTGGTTATGCTTATGAATGAAGAGCTGTACTCCCAGTTCTGTTTCCAGTGAAGATATGGTCTTGCTGAGTCCCTGAGGGGATATATATAGATTCTGAGCAGCGAGGGTAATGCTGCTCAGTGAATATACTTCAAGAAAATATTTTAATTGTCTCTGATTCATAGTGGACCTCCTAAAACTATCTGAGGTTATTTGCTTTTTTAAGACGAAAAAAGGCGCACGTTTATAACGTGCGCCTTTGCATCTCTAGAACATATATTACAGTAATCATTCTCAAATGTCAAACCCTGCAGTTAAACTTTTTTGTTTAACAGATAAATCACTTTTCTGTTTTACAAATCAAAATCACCGTGGTATAAAGATAATACATCGAAAACATCTTGCAAAACGGACAAGGGCGTTCACATACATTTGTGGACGCCTTTTTGCTTTTGTAAAAATCGAAAGCGGCAACGTACTTCGATGAGAAATGAGATGAAAAATGAGATGAAAGAATAAGGAAGAAAGGTGGAAAGGATTATGAAATTAGAGAGAACAAATTACAGCTCTGGAGCACCACTTGAAGAAAAGGTTGGTTACTCAAGAATGGTGAAGATTGGTCCATATATAAAGATTGGTGGAACTACATCAGTTCAGCCTGATGGAATTGTTTATGGTGAGGATGCATACGAGCAGACCAAGTATGTATTAGATAAGCAGATCAAGTTACTGGAGCAGGCAGGAGCCACAGCAGAAGATGTCTTTTCAGTATTTATATACACAACAGACATTACTCAGGGCGCTAAGATCTGCGAAGCGTATTCGGAATTTTTCCATGATATCAAGCCACTTAACACAATGGTTGAGATAACAAGATTAAACAGACCTACACAGTTTGTTGAAATAGAAATGGAAGCAATGCTTTCAGAATAAGGAGGTATCGAGATGGGCAGGATTTCAGAACATCCAATACTTGGAACAACAGAAAAAGGAAGAGAAGTCGAATTCACATTTGATGGAAAGCCTATGAAGGGATATGAAGATGAACCTATTGCGATAGCTCTTAAGGCAAACGGAGTCATGATACACAGATTTACAAAGAAGGAACATAAGCCTCGTGGAATCTTCTGTGCGATAGGAAGATGTACCGACTGTGTAATGGTTGTAGATGGTAAGCCAAATGTCAGAACTTGCGTTACTCCACTGAAGGAAGGAATGGATGTAAGAACACAGGATGGAGTCGAAGCAGTAGGCGTGTAGGAAGGTAGACGAGTTATGAAGAGATACGAAGTAATAATTGTTGGTGCCGGCCCTTCAGGACTTTCAGCAGCAATCGAAGCGGCCAAGAGAGGACTTAAGGTAGTCGTATTTGATGAAAATGAAAAACCAGGCGGCCAGCTATTTAAACAGATACATAAGTTCTTTGGTTCTAAAGAACATCATGCAAAAATAAGAGGTTTCAGAATAGGCGAAGAGCTTCTGAAAGAAGCAGACGAACTTGGAGTAGAGGTAGTGCTAAATGCTACAGTAGTTGGCCTCTACGCAGATAAGGAAGTAAATGTAAGAATCAATGATCAGATTCATCACTATAAGGGTGACACAGTGATCATAGCAACTGGAGCTTCAGAAAATATGGTTACATTTCCAGGATGGACACTTCCTGGAGTTATCGGAGCTGGTGCAGCTCAGACAATGATGAATCTTCACGGAATACAGCCAGGAAAGAAGATCCTGATGCTTGGATCTGGAAATGTAGGACTTGTAGTTTCATTCCAGTTACTTCAGGCAGGATGTGAAGTTGTTGCAATCGTAGATGCAGCTCCAAGAGTTGGTGGATACGGTGTTCACGCAGCAAAGGTTGCAAGAACAGGCGTTCCATTCTACTTATCACATACTATTAAGGAAGTGCAGGGTGAGGACCATGTTACTGGCGTAACAATAAATCAGGTTGATGAGCATTTTGCTCCAATAGCCGGAACAGAGAAGACATTTGAAGTCGATACAGTGTGTATGGCAGTTGGGCTATCTCCAATGTCACAGCTCCTAAAGATGTCAGGATGTGCTATGGAAGATAATCCTAAGCGCGGCGGACAGGTTCCACTGGTTGATGAATATGGTGAGACCAGTGTGTCAGGTATCTTCGCAGTAGGTGATGTATCAGGAATAGAGGAAGCGTCATCAGCCATGATCGAAGGAAAGATGGCTGGTGTATGTGTATCTGAATATCTTGGATATATTACAGAAGAGGAAAAGATAGCAGAACTTAAGGTCTTTGAAGCAGATCTGGATAGTCTGAGACAGGGTATGTTCGCACCTAAGAATAGAGGAAAGCTTATCGAGAAGACCAATGAAGGAATCGATATTTCCATGAACCTTTTGAAAGAGGGATTCGTTGCAGATGATGAGATCGAAAGATTTCCAGGAGTGGTACATAAGTCGGGAGTTCATCCAGTAATTGAATGTACGCAGAACATTCCTTGTAATCCTTGTCAGGACGCTTGTCCAAAGGGTTGTATCTCTACAGGAGACAACATCACATATCTGCCATTTGTTAAGGAAGGCAGCGAATGTATCAACTGTGGAATGTGCGTAGCAAGTTGTTCTGGTCAGGCCATTTTCTTAGTTGATGAGGACTGTGGAGATGGAAGCGCAACTATAACTCTTCCATATGAGTTCCTTCCATTACCAGAAGTTGGTGACAAGGGATATGGACTTTCAAGAAGTGGTGAGAAGTTATGTGATGCAGAGGTTGTATCAGTAAAGAGCGTGAAGGCATTTGATAATACAAATCTTCTTACTATGAGAGTTCCGAAAGAATATGCGATGAAGGCTAGATTCTTTAAGAGTATCTAGTTTAGGGATAGGAGGGAGAGATGTTTATGAACAGTGTTATGGATAGATCAAAGGATATAGGCGCATATGTTCCACAGCCTGACGACGACATGCTCATTTGCAGATGTGAAGAGATAACAAAGGGTGAGATAAGAAGAGCAGTTCACAACGGAATGTGGACACTCACGGAGATCAGACGTTATCTAAGAACTGGAATGGGCCTATGCCAGGGACAGACTTGTTCAAGGCTCGTTAAGGGAATCGTAGCAAGGGAGCTTGGAGTATCTCCAGCGGAACTGGAACCTGCTACAGCAAGATCGCCTATGCGTCCTACTGAGATGAGAATATTTGGAAATGAGGAGGAATAGCATATGGTTGCGAAAAATAGAGCTGACGTAGTAATTGTTGGCGGCGGAATCATCGGATGTGCCATCAGCTATTACCTTAGAAAAAGAGGAAAAAGCGTAATTGTCCTTGAGGGCAGTGACAATATAGGAAATGGAGGATCCTCAAGAAATGGTGGTGGTGTTAGACAGTCAGGACGTGACCCAAGAGAACTTCCACTGGCTATGTACGGAATAAAGGAGCTTTGGCCAGGGCTTTCGGAAGAGCTTGGAGTTGACTGTGAATATCATAAAGAAGGAAACCTTCGACTTGGAAAAACACCGGAGCATTTGAAGATACTGCAGGGCCTTACAGATAGAGCTGTTGCCTGCGGACTGGATGTAAGAATGATCGATGCGGAGGAGATCAAGAAGATCAATCCTTATCTTTCAGACGAGGTTATTGGAGCAAGCTGGTGTCCAACAGATGGACATGCAAATCCAATGGTAACAACCTTGGCATTTTATAAGAAGGCAAGAGAGATGGGCGTTAGGTTCATCACTGGTGCAAAGGTTGAAAAGCTTAGAAAAGTTAAGGGAAGACTTAGAGAGGTTTATACCCAGGACAGTGTATTTGAAGGTGAATATGTAGTTGTTGCTGCAGGATATGAATCCAGAGCAATCCTTGGAACTATCGGTGTAGATGTTCCAATGCATAAGGAGCTCTGTGAATGTCTTGTAACAGAAGCTGAGCCACATATGTTCAATCAGATGCTTGGAACTGCGGAGGCTGACTTCTATGGACACCAGGCGGATCACGGATCATTTGTCTTCGGTGGTATGTCAGGAATGGAGCTTAACAACAAGGATATCGGCCCAGTTAATTCCCCAAGTAACTCGGCTATAACAGCTCCTTGTATATGTAGAGGAATCATGAAGTATTTCCCAGCTCTTGCGGATGCAAAGATCGTAAGAACCTGGGCTGGATACCTGGACATATGTCAGGACGGAGTTCCGGTACTTGGATTTGTAGATGAGGTTCCTGGTTTAGTTGTTGCTTGTGCTTTCTCAGGACATGGATTTGGTATCGCTCCTGCAGTTGGTGAACAGATGGCAATGCTTATAGATGAAGGAAAGACTTCGGTAGATATCTCCGGACTTCAGTACGGAAGATTCAAAGCTAAGATCTAGTTTAGTACCCCAATATAGAACTAGAGTTTTTACATAAATATAGAAAAAAGATGGATAGGAGGAAAATGAAATGAATGTAGCAATTGAAGAATTATCAAAGGTTGAGATTATAACAAAGGAAGCTAAGGTGGCTGAACTTACCCACGAGTTTGGAAAGTTCGGTATCACAGGAATGACAGTCTATGATGCCATGGGCTGCGGCGTACAGCTTGGAACACAGGAGTATGAGGTTGAGCAGAACACTGCACCACAGCTTCTGTCAAAGCAGGTTGTAATGGTTGTTCTTCCATCTAAGGAAGTAGATAGTTTCCTGAAGTTCGTAGAGAAAGCTCTCTACACAGGACATATCGGAGATGGAAAGATATTTGTAACGCCTGTTACCAATGCGGTTCGAGTAAGAACTGGTGAAGAAGGCATGGATGCATTGGTAGAGGGAGGTTTGGATTAAAGGAGGCGACTGCTTATGGAAAAAAAGATAGGTTTAGGTAGTGTTATCGCTACTGGTGTCGGACTTGTAGTCGCATCCAGTTGTTTGTTGACACTAGGAATTGGAGCAGGAAGTATCGGAACACCTTTCATCATTACTATGACGATAGCGTGTCTGGTAAATATATTTACACTTCTTTCAATAGCTGAGCTTAATGCGCTTATGCCGAACCTTACAGGCGGTCTTGCACAGTTTTCACTGGCTTGTGTTGGTCCTTTTGTAACTATCATCTGTATGGTTGGTGGATACATTCTATGTAATTCGCTGGCAGGTTCAGTTGAAGGAGCGGTATTCGGAAATGCATTTGCTGATATGTTTGCAAGTACTGGAATCCCAGGCTGGGTATTCACAGTAATACTGATAGCATTTCTCGTAATCACAAACCTGAACGGTGTTGATGTATTCGTTAAGGTTCAGGACTTTGTAGCTTATGCACTTATCGCATCTCTCGTAATCATGGGAGTGCTCGGAGCATTTGGAATCGGTACTGGTGAGATCGTCGAGCAGCCTGAAGCGCTGGCATCTGATTTCAAGAGTGTAACTGGTCTCTGTGGTATCGCATTCTTCCTCTTCGTCGGAGGCGAATACGTAGTACCTCTCAATAAGAGCTGTAAGAATGCTAAGCGCGATATTCCACTTGGTATGGTCATCAGTATGCTGATCATTCTGGGAATGCAGACATTCCTTACACTTGGATTTAAGAACTATACGATGTGGGATGACCTCACAGGAAGTACAACACCTCAGATGTTCTACGGCGAGGCTCTTCTTGGTCCTTTAGGTAGATATTGGATGCTGATCATCACACTTCTGGCAGCAATCAGTTCAGTTAATACAATTCTTGGTTCTCTGGCATACATCCTGATGGGAATGTCCAAGATCGGACTTCTTCCAGAATTTTTCCAGAAGACTAATAAGAAGGGTGCTCCTTATGTGGGTATCCTGCTGGAGATGGCAATCTTTGTAGTTCTGAATGTAACAGGACTTTCATCTACAGATTCTATCTCATATATGATTTCGGTTCTGGCCGTGCTGTGGCTCATTAGTTATATCGTATCTAATCTAAATGTCATCCTGCTTAGAAGGCGACTTCCATCAGCACCTAGAAACTTTAAGACACCACTTGGTTATACGGTTCCAATCCTTGGAATTATCGGATCAGCTTATATGATCTACAGCATCGATCCATCTTGGGAAGTTAAATTGTCCCTTTATAAGGTAGTACTTATAACACTTGTTGTACTCGGAATCTACTCGTTTATCTGGGTAAAGACAAGGGTTAAGAGACCACTGTTTAAGCCATATGCGATCAAGGAAGTTATGGCCATGGAGAATGAACTATATCTGAAGTATCACAATCCAAAGCTTAGCAAGAAAGAAGTAGAAGAAGCAAAGGCTTCGTAAGAAAAAGTAATAAGATATTAGGAGGAAAAACAAAATGGGAAATACAAGAATTGATTTATTATATTTAAGTGAGCCAGATATGTTAAAGGCAGGTGTAAATGATGTTGTTGCCTGTACTGAATGTATGGAGGAACTTCTTATCACTCTTGATAAGGGCGACTACCTGATGGGTGGTGAGAATGGTAACTCACACGGAACTATGATCACATTTCCAGATAACCCACCATTCCCTAACATGCCAAAGAGTGGTCCTGATAGAAGATTCATGGCTATGCCAGCCTATGTAGGTGGCGAGACAGATATGGCAGGTATGAAATGGTACGGCTCAAATGTAGAGAATAGAGAGAAGGGGCTTCCAAGATCTATCCTGATGGTAATGCTTAATGATAAGGATACAGGTGCTCCAAAGGCACTTATGTCAGCAAACCTTCTTTCAGCTTATCGTACTTCAGGTATTCCTGGAGCAGGTGTTAAGAATCTGGCCCTGAAGGATGCCAAGGTTCTGGGTATCGTTGGTCCTGGTGTTATCAACATCACAGCAATCGAGACATTTGCAGCTCTTAGACCTACACTTGATACGCTGAAGATCAAGGGTCGAGGCAGAGCTTCTATTGATAGATGTATTGAGTTCGTTAAGGAGAAGCTACCACAGTTTACGACTATCGAAGTTGTGGATACTCTTGAGGAGTGCGTAAGAGGTTCTGATATCCTCAGCTTCGCAACATCTACTTCAATGGGTATGGATAGAAGTCAGTATCCACTGGTTAAAGAAGAGTGGATCAAGCCGGGCGCTCTGTTCTGTGTTCCTGGTTCCTGTGACTTCTCAGATGAATATATCTGTAGTGGCAAGGCTAAGCTTGTCTGCGATAACATCAAGTTGTATGAGGCTTGGGCAGAGGAGTATCCATATCCTACATATAATCAGATATATATCCCTGGATGTCTGTGGCTCGATCTTGTTCATGATGGTAAGCTGTCGAAGGATAAGATCATCAACCTTGGTGCAATCCTTGCAGGCAAGGAAGAGGGCAGAAAGTCTGACGACGAGGTTATCATTTACTCTGTAGGTGGTATGCCAGTTGAAGATGTTGCCTGGGGAAAGAAATGCTACGAGAAGGCTCTTGAGCTTGGAGTAGGAACAAAACTTAATCTATGGGAAGAACCATATCTGTTCTAAGATATTGGCTGTTCAATATACATTGTTCTTACAAAAGTTGATTATCATTTATTGATAATCAGCACCATCTTATTCAACACCCTCCTGAAACTAATCTTTAGTTTTGGGAGGGGTTTTTATATAATAGAAAGTAGTCTTGACTTTCCCCTTACGGCAAGGTCTATACTTTTTCTATCAAGGAGGACTGATATGTTATCGATTGGTGAATTCTCCAATATTTGCCAGGTGTCGACGAAGACGCTTCGATATTATGATGAGATAGGGCTGTTGAAACCGAGCGAGATAAATCCTGAGAATGGATATCGTTATTATTCGATAGACCAGCTTGAGAGGATGCTCTTCATAAATCGTCTGAAGTCGTATTCTTTCTCGTTGGAAGAAATCAAGGAGTTTCTCGCTGCGGATTCCTATTATTGTTGGTGTTGAGATGTCTTTCTTTACGCATAAAATCCAAGGATGGATCCATGAGTATTGTTTGGATGTCCGCATCCCCAAATGGAATGAACTTGCTGATCTCCGTAGTGGCGTTCCACAGAAGGATATCACTAAGGAGAACCTCTACGAATATCTCAATGGTAAAAAGGCGGTACCTGATGCACCGGAAAAGATTGTATTTACTCGCAGGAAACTGAATCAATACTTTCCAAAATACATGTCTACACCGGAGCGTGAGCGCATTATCATTTCTCTTCTTGAGAAATGGAAGGAAGAGCAGGACAATAAGAGACAGTGAGAGCAATATAATCAATACTATGCAAAGTTTGGATTTGATGCATATGTATATGCAGGAAATAAAAAGGAATCGGCAGTGACCGGTTCTTTTTTGTGCTTGGAACTATCTCTTTATTGATGTGGTGTCGATAGGTATAATGGTGGATGAGAGTTTTTTTGGAAAATGTGTAACCAACACATAGAAAATGTTGCTATATAGGGTGAAGGCCTTAAAAAGCTGAAAGGAGGAAGTGATTCGTGGATGATAATGAAATAGTAGAGCTCTACTTATCTAGAAACGAAGAAGCTATAAAACAGACAGCGCAAAAATATGGTTCAAGGCTTAGAAATATAGCGAACAGTATCCTAAATGACAGGGAAATGGCTAAGGAATGCGAGAATGATGCTTATCTTGAAACATGGAAACTGATTCCGCCTCATGAACCGAGAGATTATCTCTTTGCATTTGTCGGTAAGATTGTAAGACATATAGCCCTAAATGAGTGCAAAAAGAATAACAGTCAGAAGAGGCATGCTTTATATTGCGAGCTGACTCAGGAAATGCAGGAATGTATTCCGGCATCTAACTATACGGAAGCGGAACTTGAAGCAAAGTATCTGAGCCGTCTGATTGATGAGTTTTTAGAAACCTGTTCGGAAGAACAGCAAAATGTATTTGTTAGAAGATATTGGTATTTTGATTCAGTTTCACAAATTGCAAAAGCATATGGATTCTCACAAAGCAAAGTGAAAACGATGTTATTTAGGATGAGATCAGAATTGAAAAAGCATTTAGAAATGGGAGGTTATGTCATATGAAGGATCATGATCTTTTGGAAGCTGTTGGCGGAATAAATGAAAAATATGTCAATAATGCCGAAAGTAATCAGAAAAAGAAGAAACATGGTTATATTAAATGGGTTTCGGTAGCAGCCGCATGTTTATGCTTGATTGTTATTGCCGGGATAATGATACCGAAGATGACCAATCAAGACAGGAAAATAACAGATAATCCACAAAATGAGAATAATCTAACTATCGCAGAAAACTCTGATGATAAAAAGGATGCTAACCAGAACACACAATCAAATGAAGTGGTTGAAGGTGTTAGTATACCGGCTATAGAATTGCCTGATTCCTCAGATATTGGGGCAGCGGATGTGATAGGCCTTATTGTATACCAGGGACATATCTTTACACAGGCTGAGAGTTATCTCGGGGAAGATGCACATAGAATTGAATCACTTGTAGGGGAGTACATTGGAACGGCAAAAGGAAACATTGAAGAATGGTCTTCGCAGGACGATTATGCAGAGGAATTGGCCTCCACTATCTCTGGCGAAGTATATTCTGTTAATGGATATGATGATAGCTTTCGTATATGTATTAAGGGTGAAAGGGAAGATGAAAACCAAAACAGGGTACTGTGGATTGGATTTTATGATTGCCTGAATGGGATTACACTCACCACAGGCCGGGATCTGTTTGATGAAAGATTGCATATTATTGAAAGAACTGCAGCTGTACAATGGCAAAGCCATAATGACTGGAATTATGGATTAGGGAATATACAGAATACTGATATCAATGAAGACGTTTGGAATGAGTTTTGGAATGCTGTTAATGATTGTGGGTTTATAAATACCTGGAGTCCGGATAATAATATGAGCGATCCGACAAGCAACCACGAGACCATATATGATAATCAAAATCAAGTACACCTTATCCTGACAATGAACGATGAGACTGTAGTTCGCATAGGGCTATTTGAAGGAGGATACGTAGGTTATGGGGGGTATTTGGTTAGGATTCCTGAAGATGTATTTAACCCGTTATATGATGCTTGCGGGGGAACACATTAGTTAGAATTTTTAAATATGTATTACGGAGAGTCGAGAAACCGGCTCTCTTTTTATGTCCGGAGGGAGGTGATCATTTGTATCCGGTCAGCAAATCCTTCCTGCAGGCGGTGCAGGAGAACATACGGAAATGCTGTTGATCGAGGAACTATGCGCCAGTTGGAGTGTACACGATTCAAGGTATGAGCTGAAAAGGCTCTGAGGCTGATGAGGAAGGCTGAGGAGCAATGCCGGGAAAATGAGCTCGGATTATTGTCAGAGAGAGTAAGTGAGAATGGTTCTAAATGACCGTGCAAATGGAGTTCACCGGTCGGAATATACACTAACGTTCAAATACTTTAATTTTCTTCTTGTAAAAAATTCCACTCATAAGATTCTTCTGCTTTAAAATTCTCTGGAATATCTGTTACGGACTCCTCCTTAAGAAGAAATCCTAGATTCTCTCCCGTAACACAATCATGCTCACCATCATTAAGTACAGAAATCAACCACTGGTCAGTATTCTCTCCTACAACAGATAAAATATATTCCGATATCTCTTCTCCTTCATCAGAAACATATCCTACTACTTCATCTCCAATCATATCCATTTCAGCAACAGCAAAAGGTCTATATACTTTTTCATCATATACTATTTCCACACAATTATATA
>JAILEL010000210.1 GCA_024687845.1 Eubacterium sp. | reverse complement strand
GAATTACCTTTTTTGGTAAAACGCATGCACCCATAACCTAACATCGAGAGATCGTTTCCATTTTTATCTTTCCTATATTGCATGGCGAGTCCTTTCTTGATATAACCCCGAATAACTCGGATCCGTCACAACACTATTTCTTTCCGATAAGTTGATTATAATTGAAAAAAAAGGAGAGGACAAGCCTCTCCTCCAAATCAATATTACTAAATATTTTATTGGAAATTAGTCACTAGTGCTATTATTCGCAGCGCGAAGAGTACGAATACAACCCACATTACTGGTGTTACATCCTTAGCCTTACCGGTGCAGACTTTAATGATAACCCATGAGATGATTCCAAACATGATTCCATTTGCGATGGAGTATGTAAGTGGCATCATGAGGGCTGCCATATAAGCACTGGCTGTATCAGCTACATCACCGTCGAATTTGATTTTTGTTGCACTTGCAAACATCAGCATTCCAACATATACAAGTGCTGGTGCTGTAGCAAAGCTTGGAATAGCAAGAAAGATAGGACTGAACACAATTGATACAAGGAAAAGTATTCCAGAAACAAGCGCTGTAAGTCCTGTTCTACCACCCTCTGCTACACCTGCAGTAGATTCTACGAAACTTGTAACTGTTGAAGTACCAAGGCAAGCTCCAACGGTTGTTCCGATTGCATCTGCCATAAATACCTTGCCTGCACGAGGTAGTTTTCCTTCTTCATCCAGAAGTCCGGCCTTATCTGCTACTCCAACTACTGTTCCAACTGTATCGAAAAGATCTACAAAAAGAAAACTGAATACTATAGCTATGAACTGAGTAATGTGCGAACCTACCCAGCCAAAATTAAACTTGAACGCTGTTTCTCCGAGTCCTCCATTAAAGTTAAAAAGTGATGAAAAGTTAGGAAAGACACTAAATACTCCTGCTTCTACATCTACCTGATACCAGCCTGTTGCTTCTGCTATCATTCCTAAAATCCAGGTTACAAGAATTCCCAGCAGTATCGCACCCTTAACCTTAAAATGGCTAAGAACCACTATAACAATGAAGCCAATCAAGGCAAGAGCCACCTGCGGTGTTTTAAAATCTCCCAAAGCAACTGTTGTTGATGGATCAGAGACAACAATTCCAGCACCTACAAGTCCGATAAGCGCAATGAAAAGACCAATACCTGTTGTGATACCGAATTTGAGATTCTGAGGAATACCATTTATTATAGCTTCCCTGAATTTGAACACCGAAATAAAAATGAAGAAAATACCTTCAACAAGAACAGCTGTAAGAGCAATTGTAAATGCATCCGGCACATCAGATAGTTCTCCTAAACAAACTGTATATGCAAAATAAGCATTGAGTCCCATTCCAGCTGATAGTACTATGGGATAATTTGCTAAGAATGCCATAATAAATGTAGCAATTGCAGATGTAATCGCTGTTGCCAGGAACACTCCATTCGCATTCATTACTGTACCTAAGATGTTCGGGTTAACTGCAAGTATATAAGCCATTGCGAGAAATGTAGTTATACCGGCAATCACCTCGGTTTTGACATCAGTTCCATGTTCCTTCAGTTTGAAGATTTTTTCCAGCATGATCTTCCTCCTTGTACCTTGTTTTTATATCATCCGCAGATATGCAGATAGATTTTATTTAGCAACAAACAAAATAACAAATCCAATAACCACAAAAAATAGAGAAAAGAGGCCTTTAAAAATCATTCCCTTTAGTTCCCTTTTCGGTTCATAGTAACAACTATGAGTTTCTGGCTCTATATATATTTCCCGGACTTCTCCAAGTTTTGGATTACCAAAATTTGAGTATTCATTTCCCCGCACAGTTCTCATCTGACCGCCATACTCATATTCATATACTGGTGCATAAGTGGTTGATTTATTACTATGGCTTGCATCTAAAGAAATGCATTTTGCCATGACCTTTACAGTACAATTTTTTCTGTTCATTATAGCAGTTAAAACATTGGAAAATATGATAATCGCACCAATAGCTATACATAAAGGACCAATTATCATTGAAGGATTGTCTGACATCGTCTGTCTCAGGCCATCACTGAACCTAAAAACAAGTGCTCCTATCATCATTGCAAGTCCCACACAAGAGAATAACATATAGGTTCCAACGGAGCCCTTTAGTTTTTTACGATTCTGTTTAATCGATGTGGCTGTAACTGCTACAAACATGCACCCCATTGCCTCAATACTGAGCCAGGGCTGATTCTTAATCCCTCCAAAGATAAATATAATAAATCCACTCAGAATCAAAATCAGAAGAAGCTTTCCCCAAATAGGATTTTCAGTTTCTTCGTCACCATAAATATCCCCAGCTGTAACCCTGTCTTCTGGCGGAAGATCTGCCTGCAGATCAGCTGCATATGGATTAACCGGCTGAGCTTGATTACCATTATAAGGACCATCAAATGCTGAACTGCCAGGATTTGAACTATCTACCCCGATATTATCATAGTAAGGATTCGATAGTTGAGATTCATATGAATTTGGAGCATTACCATATGAATTTGTATCCATCCCACCATCTCGAATTTTATAATCACTCATTTCAAAACCTCATAAGATAAAATCACATAACAACCTTATTCTAACATTAGAAGTCTAATTGTTCTATTGTTTTTTCGCTTGTTTATAAATTTTTACACTTATGATATTACTATTCACGGTAACCTTAAAAATCTTTAGTTCTTATCATATAAGCTTATATAATATTTCTGATACTCCTGCATGGTTATTATCAGAAGGAGTTACATAATCAGCCAATTTTCTGACAGACTCCGGTGCATTAAGCATAGCAATCCCTATTCCTGCCGCCTGTATCATGGAGATATCATTCTCACCGTCACCTGCCGCGATAGTATTCTCTGGAGCTATCCCAAGATAATCTCTAAGTCTTATAAGTGCATTTCCCTTGCCCGAAGTTTTGGGAATCAGTTCCAGATAGTAAGGATTTGAATACATAAGCTGTAGTGTGTCCCCGTATTTTTCCAGAACAGCCTTTCTGAAGCGCTCCTGTTTCTCATGATCATGCAGCTCTATACATATTATCTTACAAGGCGGTACGTCCATGAATTCATCTATACATTCAGCTACTATTGTCGGTGTTTTTATCACACGCCTATAATACGCCATGCACTCACCATAATTTTCAGTCAGAACAAAATGATCATTATATGTATGGACATGTACATCATATTCCTTTGCCATATCAAGAAGCTTACGCGCAAGACCAAGCTCGATGCCGTCACGATAAATAGTCTTCTCGTTGTCAATATCGTATATCTGACCACCATTATAAGCGACTATAAAACTTCCCGGTAAGCTAACCCCCAGTGCATCATACACTGAAAGAGAACTGTGAATATCACGTCCGGTACATATGGAAAATGTATTCCCA
>JAILEL010000090.1 GCA_024687845.1 Eubacterium sp. | reverse complement strand
AGAATTGGTCCTGCTTCAACTAATGCTTTTCCAGCTTCGTTAGTTGTGTACTTAACAAAGTTCTTATTAAATCTTGAAGCAAGATCTTTTGCTTTCTCATCCCAAACTGTTGGATCCTCGTAAGTATCCCTTGGATCTAGGATGTTTGTATCAACACCTTCTAGTTCTGTTGGAACTTCGAAGTTAAAGATTGGAATCTGTTTTGTTGGAGCTGAGTTAATTGCACCGTTTAGAATTGCATCAATGATACCACGTGTATCTTTGATTGAGATTCTCTTTCCACTTCCATTCCATCCTGTGTTTACTAAATAAGCCTTAGCGCCACTCTGTTGCATTCTCTTAACTAGCTCTTCTGCGTACTTTGTAGGATGCAACTCTAGAAATGCCTGTCCGAAACAAGCTGAGAATGTAGGTGTTGGCTCTGTAATTCCTCTCTCTGTACCAGCAAGCTTAGCAGTAAATCCTGATAGGAAGTAATACTGTGTTTGCTCTGGTGTAAGAATAGATACTGGAGGTAATACTCCAAACGCGTCAGCTGAAAGGAAAATTACATCCTTTGCCGCAGGCGCTGTTGATACAGGGCGAACAATCTTTTCAATGTGGTCAATTGGATATGACACACGAGTATTCTCTGTCACGCTCTTATCGTCGAAATCTATTTTTCCATCTGCATCTACTGTTACATTTTCAAGTAACGCATTTCTCTTAATAGCATTGTAAATGTCTGGCTCTGACTCTTTGTCTAGGTTGATAACCTTAGCATAGCAACCACCTTCGAAGTTGAATACACCGTTGTCATCCCAACCGTGATCATCATCTCCGATAAGAAGTCTCTTAGGATCTGTTGAAAGAGTTGTCTTACCGGTTCCTGAAAGACCGAAGAAGATTGCTGTGTTCTTTCCGTCCATATCTGTGTTAGCTGAGCAGTGCATTGAAGCAATACCCTTAAGTGGAAGATAGTAGTTCATCATTGAGAACATACCCTTCTTCATCTCTCCACCATACCATGTATTGATGATAACCTGCTCACGGCTTGTGATATTGAATACAACAGCTGTCTCTGAGTTAAGACCAAGCTCCTTGTAGTTCTCTACCTTAGCCTTAGAAGCGTTGTAAACAACGAAATCAGGCTCGAACTTCTCAAGTTCTTCTGCTGTTGGCTGGATGAACATATTCTTGATGAAATGTGCCTGCCAAGCAACTTCCATGATAAAACGTACAGCCATTCTTGTATCTTCGTTAGCACCACAGAAAGCATCAACTACGAAAAGCTTCTTATCTGAAAGCTCTTTCTTAGCGATTTCCTTAACTGCTTCCCATGCTTCCTGAGAAGCCTCATGGTTGTCGTTTGGATAAACATCAGATGTCCACCATACAGTGTCCTTTGAGTTCTCATCCATAACGATGAACTTGTCCTTAGGTGAACGTCCAGTATAAATACCTGTCATTACATTAACAGCACCAAGCTCTGTCTCTACACCCTTCTCATATCCTTCAAGTGAAGAATCCATCTCATATTTGTAAAGATCCTCAAATGATGGATTATGGATAATCTCTGTTGTTCCTGTGATACCATACTTTGTTAAATCAATGTTTGCCATCTTTAATTTCTCCTCTTCTATTATTTTTTCAGGCTTATCCCTGTTTTGTTACAATGATAAATACATTGGCGAATACATCTGTATTAGTTAAATCATTCTAACACCAACGCCTTTTAGTATAAGTTTTTACAGCTCATAAGTCAAGCGACAAGAGCCGATTTTAAGGAATTTTTATCTGTTTTCTTCGATATATTTATCAACCTTTGTAGAAAGCTCTTTAAACTGACATGGTCCTGCTTCAAGAATTGCTTTATGGAACTCTTTCACGTCGAATTTAGAGCCCAGTTCATTCTCAGCGCGCTCCCGGAGCTCAAGCATTTCATAATAACCTACAGAATAACTGAGATAAAGTCCCGGGTCTCCAATCAGTGTGACCATCATATCCTCGGCATAATCCTTTGAGAACCCATTCTTATCCAGGTAATCTTCAACCTGCTTCACATCCCAGCCTTCATAATTCACTCCAAGGTCAAGACGTCCATAGACAAGATAATTAAGATCATTATTTGCTATAGCCAGCTGTGCGAATTCCTTATCATAATCAGTATCGAAATCACATTGATACAGACTATTGTAGCTCGTGTAAACCGCCCAGCCTTCAGCATATCCAAGGTTGCCCTGAATAGCTCTTACCTTATTAGGCTTTGTGCTTTGGAAATATGCATTCTGAAACATATGTCCCGGACAGCCTTCATGTGCGAGAGTAACCCACATATCATCTGCATGAGCACCGTTAACGTATATGAGGTTATTTTCCTCATCATCAATAGGTGGTGACCGGTAATATGCAAGTGTGTTTTCCATAATCTTTTCAAGAGGCTTATCAAGATAGTGAGTAGTATATGGAATCTTGTCGAGTTCCGGATAATCATCCATGCAATTATCCATCATATAATCGATCAGATCTGAAGCCTCCATCTTATCATATTTTTCATATAAGTTCTGATATTGATCCGCAAATTCATTATAAGCAGCTGAATTAGTAATCGCAATCGTCTGTAGCTGAAGAACCAGGTTTGAAGCTCTGTTCTCCATATAGGTTATCTCTTCGTCAGGGGTTTTGGACGAACCCGAGAAAACCGGGAAGTAATAGTTCTCGTAAAGCTCCTTGCCACCTTCCCAGTAACAGATACCCTTATCATTCTTGCCGGTACCCTTAAGCTCTGTCAGAGCTTTTTTAAGATCTTCAAATGCAGGTATAACGCTATTTAATACAGCTTCTTTATCTCTCTTCTTATATTCCTTCTTCTCAGCATCAGTAAGAAAATCCATTTCATCCACCTGATCACTGAATACCTCTATAAGAAAATGTTTTTCCTTCTCTGCTGTGAATTCATCACACTGCTTGATCACTTCATCAGCCACCTTATCGGACATAAAAAAGCCTTTTTCTGATTTCGTGTATTCAAAATCAATGTAGTCCTTAAAATAATCCCTTACCTGATTCAGCAGAGTAATATAATCTTCCACATCCGACTTATCTTCAAAAATGTAATCAGTAAAATTCGATGGCAGATTCGCCTGAATTCCTCTGCCTGGTGAAAATGGCTCATAAAGATAAACATTGTCATAAATATGAGATGACATTTCATAGTCAGCCTTGAGATTATCATATGTAAATCTCTCATCCTCAGTAAGAGCTGCATCTTCAAAGGCAAGCAGTTTGTCATATTCATCCTGGAAATCAGCCATTTCCTTTTCAAGCGACTCCTGATCCGTGGATGAATCTCCGAGAGTAGCCTCCGGAGGATCAATTCCAAAAGAACCTGCGTTCTTGATAGTAGTGTTATAGCTGATCGTACTTCCTGTTACCGAATCTTCAAAGTATTCATCTAAAAACTTTTCAAATTCTGGGTTATTGTCGGAAGCGTACTGAACATCTGAAGAAGTGCTGTCCGAATCCCCCAAATTATTCGTATCATCCGATCCATTTGAATCATCCAAGCCAAAATAGTCGTCCAGCAACGAATCATAATCAGATGCTGATGACTGATCCGTCTCTTCAGAATTACCATTTAGCGCATCAAGCCCTCTACCATATTTATACATACTAGATGGTCCACATCCAGTCATTCCTAGAATAAGCGCCAGTATCAAAGACGCAGAAATAATATTTTTATTTTTTTTAAAGAATCTCATACAAAACTCTCCTTTAAATCTACTTCACTTATAGCTCCAACAGCATTTTTCACTATATTCGAAGCAACTATGCATAAATCAACGTCAGTGATATCTATTTCTTCACTTACATTTCCAGATTCTAATTCTTTACAGTTAATGCTATCAATATTGTCTAACATTTCTGAAATCATATTTGATGCCGAGTTAATATCAGAATTTTCTAGCATCCCACGGATAACCAGTAACTCATCTATGATATCGTGACGAAATCTTCTAGTTTCAACTTCCTTATTTAGTATAGTTTCGTAATACTCTCTTTGTTGCAGCATATTTAATTCAAGAGCCTCAGAACGAACAGTATTTTGTTTATTAACACTAGAATAATGCAGTAATGCAAAAGCAAAAACCATAACTGAACAACCGCAATACCAGTTGCCATTCCGCATATTTGCACATATCCATGCTTTTTGTTGTATCCAAATCTATTAAATATTGTTTTATGAAAACCGATTATCAGTTTATTCTAAAACAAAGTCAACATTCCAATAGTCACTATACACTCGTTCATCCCCAAATTGCTTATAAGCCCTTATTCGGAATTCCTTATACGTAGTATTGTTTTCAATACCTTTCTCCGTATAGTAAATATGTATCCTTTCTTCGCCATCAGATGAAATCTCTGTTAATTGCACAATTTCTCCGTCATCTTCTTTATACAAAACATATCCATCAGCTTCTTCAACACTTTCGAAATGAAAATCTGCATATGGCGTCCATGTACAAACATCTTCTATAGCTGTCGAATCATCTGAATCAGGCAAACGTACTTCCTCGACTGTAATACCTGGATCTTCCGGATCAAAATTATTTGCTGAATCAGATGAGTCACTTCTGTATATTTCTTTTGACTTTCCATTTTTCATATTAACGCCAATAATTACATTTTGCCCCTCTGGATTATTACCTAATATTCCCATCCGCTTGCAAAAGACAAACCCAATGATTATTATGACTATCCCTGATATTGTTGACACGGAAATTATTATAGCTTTACGATTATTTTTCATTTTGTTTTATCCTCGTGTTAATATTGAACATACATACTGATATTTCTATGATAAATATAGTTCCGCCAGTCTGATATCCTCCGGTGTCGTGACCTTGATATTCTGATAGCTTCCCTCAATCATTTTAGAATGAATATCGAGATAACGTTCAACAATCATCGTATCATCCGTTATATCAGTATCTCCACTCAGGCGAAGTCTCTCATATGCCTCCTCCAGAATCTTTCTGTCAAAAGTCTGCGGAGTCTGTATCTGATAAACATGGCTTCTGTCCGGCGTTTCTATTCCAAACTCATCATCATCAACGATTTTTATCGTATCTTTAACTGGCATTGCTACTGTACAGGCCTTATACCTTCTTGCACCTGAAATGGAATCAAGTATCATCCTGTTTGTAACGCAAGGTCTGGCACAGTCATGTATCATGATGATCTTATTTCTTTTATCACACGCCTT
>JAILEL010000063.1 GCA_024687845.1 Eubacterium sp. | reverse complement strand
AAAATACGAGCGGCACATATCGCGGTCATTCTTTGGATGGAAGCTCTCCATCATTTTGAAAATGTCCTGAATAGTCTTATCTTCGGCGGCAACAAGAAGAGCTGGAATATTTTCATAATGATTGTAAAATGTGCTTCTCACAATTCCTGCCTTTTTAATCACATCAGAAACTGTGATCTTGTCTATATCCTTATCCTGCAGAAGAATAAAAAATGCGTCATAAATAGCTTCTTCAACAGTGCTATATCTTTCATCTGATTCGTTCATACTTGTTTCTCCCGGTTTTACAATGATAGTTTTTTATTAAGAGTATTCAGAACTCTTTTTTTATCTGCGCTCCAAAGTGGTGCTATCAGGTCTTTCTTCGCCCCATCACCAGTCATGCGATGTATGATTATATCCTCCGGTAAAATGGAAATACACTTGGCTACAAGATCTGTATATTCTTCCAGTGTCATGCACTTAAAGAGTCCGGCTTCGTAATCCTTTGCAAGATCAGTACCCTTTAAAACATGGAGAAGTTGTAACTTAATGCCCTGAATTTTTCCCTGAATCTTTTCAACATTATTTATCTGATTATTATTCGTATCGTTAATCTGATCTTGTCGAATATCATATCCACAAACATATCTGACAGTTTGAAGCATAGCCTCCTTATTTTCTCCGGGAAGTCCAAGGATAACATGAGTTATTACATCTATATTTAGATGGTTCAGTTTATTTACTGCTTCATCATATACAGAAAGCGGATATCCTCTTCGAATATATCTGGCAGTCTCATCATGAATTGTCTGAAGTCCAAGCTCCACCCAGACGGGTTTAATATGGTTGATCTCATCAAGAAGTTCCAGAACATCTTCACCAAGACAGTCAGGTCGTGTTGCTATGGAAAGAATAACTATGTCAGGATTATTTATAGCTTCCATGAAAACTTCTCTGAGCCGGCTGATAGGTGCATATGTGTTGGTGAAAGCCTGAAAATATGCAATATATCTTCCGACATCTATGTCTGTATTATTTTCATTAATACTTTTAGAATTTCTAAAATCTGATCCCATTTTAGACTGAATTCTATTTTTTCCTCTTTCAATCTGTTCGGATATTGACAGACAGTTGTCTTCAGCAAAATCACCTGAGCCATAGCCAGAACAGAATATACATCCTCTTGTATCTATTGTTCCATCTCTGTTGGGACAGGTGAAGCCACCGTTTAGAGCTATTTTATATATCTTATGACCATATTTTTCTTTTAGATAGGTATTTACTGTCTTATGTTTCATATAATAATTCCTGGACTTTAAAAGTTTATTTTAATGATAAAAGGTAGATTACTTCTTAAAATGTTGAATGTCAACTGCAAATAGAAACAATTGACATCATTCGGAGATATAAATATAATCGAAATGTAGATTGAAATACCTACTTAATCATTAATAGAATATAAAGGTAAAGGCAACTGAACAGGTAAATAAAATGGATTACAGTGTACTAATTGTAGATGACGAGGTAGAGCTTGCTGAATCTACGGCAGAATATTTTAACATGTTTGACATTCCATCAAAATGTGTTTTTACAGCTGTAGATGCACTACAGTTTTTTCAGACAAATACTACGAAACTCATCCTGCTGGATATCAATCTGGGAGAAAAGGACAGCATGTCCGGCTTTGACCTATGCAAGAAATTTCGTGAGAGCTTAGATGTTCCGATTCTTTTCATAAGCGCCCGATCAAGTGATGATGATATGGTAATCGCTCTGAATATTGGTGGAGATGATTATATAACCAAACCATACTCTCTTAGTGTTCTATATGCAAAGGTAAAGGCTGTACTTAAAAGATATGAACGTACCATTCCATCAAATGTTAAGCACGATATCTGCTTTGGAGATGTAAAGATAGACATTGATGCAGCATTAGTTGAAAGAAGCGGAGAATATGTCAGTCTTACTGCAATGGAATATAAACTTTTGGTATATCTTGTGACTAACAAAAACAGAGTGATTCCCAAGATGGAAATATTTGACAATGTCTGGGAGGACAGCTTTGTATCTGAAGGAACGCTGAATGTACATATCAGACATCTCAGAGAAAAACTTGAGGAGGACCCTAATAATCCGGTTTACATAAAAACTGTAAGAGGGATGGGGATAATGTTCAAAGAATGAAAAGATTTATTGTGAGCTTTACAATACTTTCAGCAATTGTTTTGCTGCTTCCTGTAATATTATTTCTGCATCAGGAAAATGAAAAAATCACAGCTCTAGATACAGTCGAAGTAAATGAGCTCCTTTCAGAAATAAAAGCTCATTGGTATGATGATCATATCACCTATCCTGTCTGTAGCTTCGATTATGCAGTAATAGATTCGGAAGAAAGAGTTCTCTACAAGAATGGTAAGAGCAATGCTGCTGAAACAATTGTAAAAGCTACAGCCAATAGAGATACCATACGTGATATTGTAGTAAATGATGAGATAGTCGGAAAAGTCATCATATATAACTATATGGGAGACATTGAAGAACAGGTAGGCAGCATATATATTAAATCATATTTGATTTCAGTAGGCTTTGCATATCTCGTAATAATTTTGGGAATTATCTGGATAAACCTGAAGGTGGTAAGACCATTTGAAGATATGAAGTCCTTCGCGGAGGCAGTAGCGTCTGGTGACCTGGATAAACCACTCCTTATGGATAAGGAAAATATGTTCGGTGCATTTACAGAGAGCTTCGATATAATGCGCGAAGAACTGGCATTATCAAAGGATAGAGAACTTCAGGCAAATATAAGTAAGAAAGAGCTGGTAGCACAGCTTAGTCACGACCTCAAAACACCAGTAGCATCCATTAAGGCAATGGCAGAAGTACTTGAGATAAAAGAAGAGAGAGAACCCGTAAAAGAGAAACTTCAGGCTATCGGAGGTAAAGCCGATCAGATAGACAGACTCGTATCAGATCTGTTTACATCAACCCTCGAAGAACTTGATAAGCTGGAGATAAACATTACCGAGACAGATAGTATAGAGCTTGAAAAAATGATACAGGACTCAGACTATAAAAATCTTATAAAAGAACTGGAAATAGCAGAGTGCATTGTGCTCTGCGATAAAGTTCGTATAGGACAAGTATTCAACAACATAATCTACAATTCATATAAATACGCATCAACAGATATATTCGTAAAAGGAGAAATAGATACAGACACACTGACAATCAGCTTTACAGATAGAGGCGGAGGAGTCTCAGAAGAAGAATTAACCCTTATAACACAGAAATATAAGAGAGGTTCCAATGCCACCAACAAACAAGGCGCAGGCCTTGGCCTCTTCATAGGAAAAGAATTGATGGAGAACATGCAGGGAAGCCTTGAAATAACAAACGCCGATGGCGGCCTGCGCGTATCTCTCAGCTTCCAACTCGCATAACCCCCTAAAATATAATATGAACATTTAAAAGTAGCCGTTCTTTCATAGAGACGGCTATTTCTAAATATTTAATATAACCAGTCATAAAAGAAGTTTAACTAAATTAATCTAAACTTAAGGTTCCCCTAAGGACAGTTAATATTGCTTTTCATATAATCTAACCATAACATGAAAAAACCTAGTACATCAGCGGATAGCATTTTCCGCTTAGTAGTAAGGACAAGGAGAAAGTATTATGAGTAAGAAAAGAAAATTAACTGTTTCAGGGAAAGTGACTAAGGCGTTAGCATTTGTTATGGCCGCAATTCTTATGATAGGAGCAACGCTTGGTCTTACTAAAGGAAAGGGAAGTACAGTAAATGCAGCCTATACAACACCAAGACTCATGGTTACAGGCTGTGATATCAAAGGCAATGTAGTAAAGGCCGGAGATGAATTTGAAATGGTTCTTCATCTGAAGAATGAAGCAACAAGTACAAAGCTTACAAATATCAAACTTAAGCTATCATGTGATGATAATCTTATAGTTCCTTCATCAGGTTCTGATTCAATCTATATTGATGAACTTGCTAAGGAAGAGGAAACAGATGTCTCTGTTAAGATGAAGACTAAGACTGATCTTGAGCAGAAAAATTATATCGTAAATGTAGCTTATGCGTATGAGAACAGCTGGGGAGAATCATTTGATGACAGCGCAAGTGTAACAGTACCAGTTATTCAGGATTCCAAAATCGGCATCTCAGAGATTAAGCTTTCTAAGGCAGAGGTTACAGAAGGTGGAAAGACAAGTCTTTCTTTCAAGGTTAACAACATGGGACTTGATAAGCTGAGAAATGTATCAGTAGAGTTTAGTGGTGATACTATTGAAGAAATCACATATTTTGTTGGCACAATCGAATCAGGAGAAAGCGGAAGTGTTGATATGACAATCACACCTGATAAGGTTGGTAATGATGATATTCACATCACAGTTACTTACGAAGACGTACTTGGGAATTCAAAAACAATGGAAGAAACTGTTGGTCTCGTTGTAAATGAAGAGGTCGTAGAAGAAGCTGCAGTAGAACCGGAAACATCAGCAGCAAAGCTTCCTGTAGTTCCAATAGCAGGCGTAGCAGCCATCTTCGTTATAGTAATGATAATAGTAAGCGCAGTTAAGAAACGTAATCTTAAGAAATATGAATAAGATATTATATACGGCTTATAGGTAAAAGTATGGAAAATAAAAATGCAATTATAAGAACTGAAAAACTTTGTAAGTCATTTTCGGCAGGTGGAGTCCAGCATCACATCATTAAGAACATGGATCTGAAAATCTATGATGGTGATTTTACTGTAATCATGGGCTCATCCGGTGCCGGCAAATCGACTCTTCTATATGCTCTGTCAGGAATGGATAAAGCAAGTCTCGGCAAGATTATATTTAGTGAAAAGGATATCACGAAGTTTACGAGTGACCAGCTTGCTATATTCAGAAGAAGACACTGTGGCTTCGTATTCCAGCAGATTCATCTGATTGGAACCATGAGTATATTGGATAATGTACTTGCTGCTGGTTTACTTACAGGACAGAATAAGAGACAACTGGCCGTAAAATCCAAGGAGCTTCTCCATAAGGTTGGAATAGAAGAAAAGCTCTGGAACAAATTTCCAAATCAGCTCTCCGGTGGTGAAGCTCAACGTGTGGGTATTATCAGGGCACTTATAAATACGCCAGATATGGTATTTGCAGATGAACCCACAGGTGCTCTTAACAGTGCCAGCAGTGACGCGGTTCTGGATATTCTTACAGAATTCAACCGCGGTGGACAGAGTATTGTAATGGTAACTCATGATATGAAATCAGCTCGTAGAGGCAATCGCATCATTTATCTTAAGGACGGAGCTATCTGCGGTGAATGTAATCTTGGACCGTATGTATCCGGTGACAAAGACCGCCATCAGAAGCTTAGAAGTTTCTTAGGAGAAATGGGATGGTAAAGGGCAAGATTTGCTTTGCAAATCTTGTGGAGCATAGCTGTCGATTACGAAGTAATCGATAGTCCGAACAAAGTGAGGATGCGTTCTGCGTAGCAGAACCAAGACCTGCATTGCAGGGATTGCATATCACGAAGTGATATGGCACGAAGCGACCAGCAAGCCACAGTGCCATGCAAGCACATGGGTGCTTGTATGGGCAGGTGGCGTTAAGCTAGAAGCCCATACAAAAGGAATAAAAATATGTTAGGAAAACTTATCAAATCCAACTTCAAAAACGACTTATCCCATATGATCACATATTTCCTGATTATGGTTCTTGCAATTTTCATGCTACATACAGGTCTTGCAATCTTTTTAGGATATAGAACCCTTCACAAGGACAAGCAGGAAAAATATAACTTTGCTGATCTTATGGTGCACAGCATTCTGAAACCTGAGGATAACCAGGCTATTGAAGAAATTATAAGGAATGCTGAATACATTGAAGCGTATGAGAAGACTTATCCAATCTATAAAGAATTTAAAAAAGTAAAGGCAGGGGCTGAAGAAGATTCAAAAAATATGTATGATATGTCCTCTAATGGTCTGACGATTCTTCCCTATGGAGGATGGGGTGAACTGGAAGCACCGCACTTTGTAGAAGTGGCTGACGAGGAGTACGAGAATCCGATTTACTTATCGTATTTCATTAATGAAAATCTCTTTAAATCTAAGCTTGGAGATAGTGTAGATGTAAAAGTTGGAGAAAAATATTATACATTTCAGGTTGCAGGTTTTTTTGAAAGCCTGATTTCGAGTGAAATGGGTCTATGTTATGTGTCACCATCACTCTATAATGAATGGAATAATGAACTGTACAATCAGTTGAAGCAAAATAAAGAACAGGGAGATGAACCACTATATACGAGAGTCTTCTTTGCCATGAAATTGAAGGACAATGTGGATTCAAATGAAGCATCAGGTCTTATCACCAAGGCCTTCAGAGAACATAATATTTCTGCATATGCAACGTCAGTTGATAATACCATAAATGATTTTACTTATATGCAGAATATGATTGCTGCTCTGATTGCGGCATTTGCGATTGTTATTACCGGCATATCAATGATAATCATATACTTCAGAATAGCCAATAGTATTGAGCAAAATATTGTTAATATAGGAGCACTCAAATCCATTGGTTATACATCTCAGCAGATAAGGCTGTCAATGGTTATTGAATTTGCCACTACAACACTTCTTGCTTTTGCTGCCGGAGTGGTGGCATCGTATCTGGTTCTTCCAATATTTGAGCAAAAGATCAGGAGCTTCAGTGGTGTGGCATGGGATCATCCATTTGATCCTGTATCCTTTGCGATAACGTTTGTCATAATTATTGGAACAGTTGTAATTGTATCATTTGTAAGTACAAGGATGATCACTAAACTTGACCCGGTTATTGCACTCAGATTCGGAATAAATACTCATAGCTTTAAAAAGAACCATGCACCAATTGATAAAACACCGGGTCCTCTTACCTGGATTATGGCTCTTAAATCTGTTCTTGGAAATACCAAGCAAAATATAATCCTCGTTGTTGTCATGCTATCAATAGGTATTGTAACTACGTTTGCTGTATTCCTTACTTATAACTGTGTTTATGATGCTTCTCATCTTTACCGAATGCTTAATCTGGTTGCAGCAGATGTTGATGTGAGATTTAAAGAGTATGATAATCAGGTGGGTGAGATAGCTGAACTTCCGGAGGTTGAAAGTGTTTTCTGGACCGATTCGGTAGAAATGACTGTGAACGGATATACAATTTATACACAGGTTACTGATGACTGGTCGGATATATCCGAAGTAAATATATATGAAGGAAGAAGTCCGAAATACGATAATGAAACTGCCATAGGTGGAAATCTCGCAAAGACTTTAAATGTTGGCATAGGAGATGAAATCAAGGTAAGCTATGGGCAGAAGGATTATACATATCTTGTAACTGGCTTTGAACAGTCTGCAGGAAATTATGGAATGGATATAACTCTTACTACTGAAGGTGCAAAGCATCTTGATTTTACACCATTTAAGTCCAGTGTTGGTGTATATGTAAAGGGACATTCTCTTGAGAATTCTGTTCAGCTTGTTAAAGATCTTAAGGATATGTATGGTGATAAACTTGAAGGATATGGAAATGCAATTGAAACTCTGAAAAATGGTGACGAAGCCGTTATCTTAGTTGCGTCAGCGATGGTTGCTGCAATGGTTGTTGTTTCAATCCTTGTAATCGTCCTGTCCCTTAATCTGCTTGTTAAGACGATGATTATCAAGAAGCAAAGGGAGATAGGAATAAAGAAAGCTTTGGGATTTTCCAGCAGTCAGCTGAGAACGGAGCTTGTACTTTCAATGCTGCCGCAGATTGCAGTTGGAGCAGCTGTTGGTTCAGTCGTGGGAAGTCTGACTTCAAATAAGATACTAGCTACGCTTCTTTCGACAATGGGAATAATGAGATCAAATATGGAGATCTTCCCATGGATGGTATTTGTTTCAATAGCATTTGCACTTATTACTTCATTTATCTTAATCTGGTTTATGTCTGGAAAAATTAAATATATCTCTGCTTACTCTCTTATCACCGAGTAGAGAATAGTAACAACCAGATTAGACAAAAGGGTTGCAAACATATAGATAAAAGTGGTACTATTATTTCTATAGTATAAAATGCACAATTATCTATATGTAATTGCAACCTTTTTTGGATGAATTGCAGACTGCTATTATGGAGGGGGTTTTATGGGAGAAAACTGTGCATTAAGCAGAATGCCTGAAAGAAGAATTAAAAAACTTGATAGATTATTTGAAGCGTTTGAGATAGTAGCAGAAGGAACTTATGTCTATGTGTGTGATATGCGCTATGATGTTTCGCGCTGGTCAACCTCAGCAGTAAGTACTTTTGGACTTCCTTCAAAATATATGTTTGCTGCTGGTGATATCTGGGAGGAAAGAGTTCATCCGGATGATAGAGAGGCTTATCATTTTGGGATACAGAAGATATTTGAAGGTACTGATAACGGACATGATATGCAGTATCGTGCAAGAAAGACCACGGGAGAGTATGATGTATGTACCTGCAGGGGAACGGTATTGTATGATGACGATGACAGGCCAAATTATTTTGTCGGGGTAATTCGTAATCATGGTATTCAGGGACATATAGATACATTGACCGGTCTTAGAAATCAGTATGGAATGCTTGAGGATCTGGATTATAATATCAAAAATCATTTTGAAATGAGACTTACAATGATTGGTATCAGTAAGTTCTCAGAGTTTAATGAAGTATATGGATACCATTTCGGGAATAAGATTCTTCTGGATTTTGCAAGATATTTGTATGAGTTTGTTGGTAATTCAGGCAGCGTATATAGGTTGGATGGAACCAAATTTGCTGTTATCAGCAGGACGTTGAATTATAAGACAACTGAAATTGAATATGAAAAGATAAGAGAACATTTCAGAAAAGGTTTTAAGGTTGAAGATAAGGATATAATCTTAGATCTCAACGCTGGACATATTTGTGTAGATAATTTCTCTGTAGATTTTCAGACTGTTTATTCCTGTGCGAATTTTGCTTATGGAGAAAGTAAAATGCGTAAACGGGGTGATCTGGTAGAGTTTAAAAATGATCTTACTGATGAGAACAAATATAGACTGGAGAAATTCCATGCTATAAGACGTTCGATTATGCAGAATTATGAAGGATTCTATCTGGTTTATCAGCCAGTGGTTGATTCAATGACTGAAAAGCTGATAGGAGCAGAGGCTCTTCTTAGGTGGAAGAATGATAATTATGGACTCGTTCCTCCGGATCATTTTATACCGATTCTTGAACGAGATCCATTATTCCCGGATCTAGGAGAATGGATTCTTAGAAATGCATTGATAGATGCTAAGAATATAATGAAGGATAATCCGGATTTTGTAATCAATGTAAACCTGTCATATACTCAGCTCGAAAAACCTGATTTTGTAGATATGGTTATTCGAGTTCTTGCGGAAGTTGGTTATCCTCCAGAACATCTCTGTCTTGAAATAACAGAACGCTGCCGGTTGCTGGATCTTCAGCTTCTTAAAAATGTGGTTGTTAATCTGAGAGGTCATGGAGTGCAGATAGCACTTGATGATTTTGGAACCGGATTTTCATCCGTTGGAATAGTTAAGAATCTTCCTTTCGATATAATAAAGATTGACAGAAGCTTTGTTATGAGAATAGAAGAAGATGAAAAAGAAAAAGAGCTGATAGAACATTTCGTAAATCTTGCATCAACCTTCGGAGCAAGAGTATGTGTTGAAGGAATAGAGACTGAAGGAATGAAAATAATTCTGAGAAATTACAGAGTAAAAAGCTTCCAGGGATATTATTATGCAAAACCACTTGTACTGGAAGATTTCCTGAATTATTCATCCAAACGTTGATGGTTAACAGATAATTAAAAAAATGAAGAATTATTAGAATTGATTATTTTCATAATGTGTAAAAAAGGACGGTTCTTATTGACTCACTTAATGAGTGAGCTAATAGGAACCGTCCTTTTTAAGTATGATATTTTATTCTTCGCCAGTCTCTTCAATCTTTTTAATGTTTTCTTCTTCGATTTCAGGGAAGAAGGAAAGCATAGGCTTTACGTCGGTTTTGTTCTTGAGTCTTCTGTCTACGTAATTCTTTGTAAGCTTCATAATGAGAGGTGACAGAGATACTACACCGATTAAGTTTGGAAGCATCATCAGTCCGTTAAATGTATCTGAGATGTCCCAGGCAATAGATGATGTCATAAGAGCTCCTGAAAGAATCATAAGTACGAATATAACTTTATAAATCTTTGTTACTATAGGAGCCTTGTCGCCTGCGAGATATTCAACTGCTTTTGAGCCATAATGTGACCAGCCAAGGATTGTTGTGAAGGCAAAAAGCAGAATAGCTAGTGCAATGAATATTCGTCCGAATTCAAAATTACCTATCTTAAAGATTGTATTAAATGCTTCTGCTACAAGTGTTGAATCGCTTCCTGTAACTGACTCACCGGTTTCGAGATTGATAACTCCTGATGTAAGGATTGTAAGAGCTGTCATTGTACAAACTACGATAGTATCAGCGAATACTTCGAATATACCCCAGAGTCCCTGCTTAACGGGTTCGATTACATTTGAATTGGAGTGAACCATAACTGAGGAACCAAGTCCTGCTTCGTTCGAAAATACACCTCTTTTGCAACCCATTGTAACAACGGTCTTAAATGTGATTCCTGCAGCACCGCCCCATACAGCATGCCCGGTAAATGCCATTGTGAATATAGCTTTAACTGCGTGTGGAATCTGAGTAATATTTCCGAGAATGATAATGATAGAACCGATTACAAAAGCGATAACCATAAAAGGAATAACCTTCTCAGCTACACTTGCGATTCTCTGAAGTCCACCAATAATTACGATTCCAACAACTATCATAAGAATGATCCCAACAATCAGCATATAGAGAGTAACATCACTTCCCTGTGAAGAGTATAGAACCTTTTCTGAAAGGGCAGGAATATTGAAAGCAGAGGTAAAGTTGATAACAATCTTATTTACCTGTCCCATATTTCCGATTCCGAAGGAAGCCAGAGCAGCACAGATGGAGAAAATAACAGCGAGAGCTTTTCCAACGTGCTTCATATTTTTATAACCACCAAGACCATCCTGAAGATAGTACATGGCACCACCAGACCATTCATCAGCATGATTCTTTCTTCTGAAATAGATACCCAGAATGTTTTCTGAATAATTTGTCATCATTCCGAGAAATGCAGCAACCCACATCCAGAATACGGCTCCCGGACCACCACTCATGATGGCAGCGGCAACACCTGCTATATTTCCAACACCGACAGTAGCAGCAAGGGCAGTACATAGAGCCTGAAACTGGGATATGGAAGCCTTGTCATTAGTATGTCCGGTAACCTTGGAATCAAAGAGACTTCCTACGGTTTTTTTCATCCAGTGACGGGCATGAGTTACCTGAAAGCATTTGGTAAGAATTGTCATCAGAACTCCGGTGGCAATCAGGAGCCAGACACCGACTTTGGTCCAGACAAAACTGTTAACGATGTCATTATATTTCGCAAGATTATCAATAAATGAATTCATGGTGCATATCCTTTCTATCTAAATTACCTTATATGTTACCATGTGCATTTTTGTGCCATTTGAACATCTTGTTCATCAGAGACACTAATCATGACTAACTCGAAAAATATACCATATGTCAATCAGCACCGCAACTATTAATAGTAGTAGCGGGCTATGATTTCGGACGGTAATACTAGGTTATAATTATTTAATGAAAAAACATATCTTTCTTGTACAAGTTATAAAAAAATAGTAAAATTTAAATCTGATGGGAAATCTATGTTAATTAGTGGTAAAACAAGTTAACAAATACTTAAAAAATTTAATACATAATATTCAATACAGAATAATGAAGGAAAAAGTACAAAAAGAGGAGGACTTGAAATGTCAAAATGGCTTAAAAATGCAGTTTTTTATGAAATATATCCGCAGTCATTTTATGATACTAATGCTGATGGAATCGGAGACATTCAGGGAATAATCGAAAAGCTTGATTATATAAAGAATCTGGGGTGCAATGCTCTATGGATTAATCCCTGGTATGATTCACCTTTTAAGGATGCCGGATATGATGTGCGTGATTATAAGAAGGTTGCAGAAAGATACGGTACGAATGAGGATGCAAAAAGACTTTTTGAAGAGGCTCATCAGAAAGGTATCCATGTGCTGCTTGATCTTGTACCGGGACATACCTCAGAAGAACATGAATGGTTCAAGGAGAGTGCAAAGGCCCTTAAAAAGGTTGACGGCAAGGTTGTAAAAAACGAGTATTCTGACAGATATATCTGGTCTGACTTCTGGCTTGGTGCAATGAAGGGACATCCATATATCGGTGGTGAATGCGATAGAAATGGAGTTTATATGCTGAATTTCTTCAAATGTCAGCCTGCACTTAACTATGGATTCGCAAGCCCTGAAGAAAGCTGGCAGATGTCTTATCTGGATGAGGAACCACGGAAGACTCTTGAAGCAATGATGGATGTAATGAGATTCTGGCTGGATATGGGCTGTGACGGCTTCAGAGTAGATATGGCAGAGAGCCTTGTTAAGGATGATGATGAAATGAAATCAGCTACCTGCAGTCTATGGAAAAAGGTCAGAGCTATGCTGGATGCTGAGTATCCGAATGCAGCAATGGTTTCCGAATGGAGTAATCCATATCAGTCACTTAATAGTGCCAGCTTCCATATGGATTTTTACCTTGATCACCGTGGAAATGGCTACAATACTTTGGTCAGGGATTATGAATCTGCCGGACCAGATAACAGTTACTTTAAAAAGGATGCGGATGGAGACATTACGAGATTCCTGAATGATTATATTCCGAAATACGAGGCTACAAAGAATCAGGGATATATCTGCTTCATGACCTGTAATCATGATACACCGAGAGCTTCACATACATTAGAAGAGTCTGAGCTTAAGGTCGCCTATGCTATGTTGCTGACTATGCCTGGAGTTCCATTCATTTATTATGGTGATGAGATTGGAATGAAGTATATAGAGGACATGCCAACAAAGGAAGGCGGATATACAAGGACAGGAACAAGAACACCTATGCAGTGGAACAGTGGGAAAAACCTTGGCTTCTCGGAGGCAGAAGAAGATAAGCTTTATTTACCAGTGGATAGTGACGTAGTTCAGTATTATAAAAATAATTCAGAAGCTGATAATGACACATTTATTCCAGTAGCAGAATCTCAGATGCTACGTCCGGATTCATTATATAATGTTGTCAAGAACGTTCTGAAGCTGAGGCATGAATACGAAGATATTCAGGCTGATGGGGATTTCGAGGTTCTGCTTGGTGAGAAGGACATGCCATTTGTATATAGAAGAGGGAAGCTTATTATGCTTGTTAATCCATCTGAGGAAGCAAGGATTATACCTAAAGAAGTATGTACATTTGTTGAAAAATATCAAAAAAATGATGACTTCTCTCAGAATGTGTTATATAGTATAGGGGATTTGAATTCTGTTCAAGAGGGCATTAAAGTATCTGCACAGTCATTTATAATTCTTGGGTGATGTTTGACAGTTATGCATTTGCTTATAGACAGAAAAATAATACATTTATCAGCAGAAGAAGCAGGAGAATATATGACTTACAAGCGATACAAAACAGTCGAAGATTCCTATACTGAATGGACGAAATGTGTCAAATATGAAGATATAAATGGCAATGGATGGCTGTTCGGAGGCAGACTGGTTGAATGGATGGATGAAGTAGCAGGAATAACAGCTATCCGTCATTCAGGTGGATATGTTACAACAGCATCGATTGATAACCTTCAATTCAAGAAGGGCGTTTATATCAATGATATTATTGTCATTCGTGCCAAGATTACACATGTAGGAACAACCTCTATGGAGGTTAGAGTTGATGTGTACCTGGAAGAACGTAAAACAGGTCTTAGACGAGTGATCAACAGAGCATATTTTACAGAAGTGAATGTTGATAAAGAAGGCAATCCTATTCCACTTGAATATGGACTAAAGCTTGAAACTGAAATGGATAAGGTTGAGTGGGATGGTGCCGTGAAGAGGTTGGAAGTAAGAGAACAAAGGAAAACTGAAGGTTTCTAAGGAGGGAAAAATGGAACTAAAGAATTCAGGTAATAATGGAAATTATTATTCAGATGCATCTGGTCAGCAGAATCCGTATGGTCAGAATCCATACAGCCAAAATGCATACGGCCAGCAGGGTACATATGACCAGAATCCATATGGCCAGCAGAATGCATATAATCAGAGTCAATATGGCCAGCAGGATTATTATAGCAACAGTCAGTATAATAATCAGAACCCATATGGCCAGCAAAGTCAATATGGACAGAGTCCATACGGCCAGAATATGAATAATGGTTCTGGTTATTATGACAATACACAGCCGGCATATCAGAGTGGCAGCTCTGTAGGTGCAGCGCTTGGAGCTGCTGTATTAAACAGTGTAATGACAAAAGCATTTCTCTATATGTTTATGGCACTTCTGATTACAGGAATTACAGCGCTTTGTGTAGCAAGCTCACCAGATCTTATAAGAGCTTTCTGGATGGGAGGAAGTGTACCATTTATCGTATGTGCGGTTGCTGAGTTTGGTCTTGTAATAGCATGCCAGGCTGCAATCAATAAGAATAATCTTATGCTTTCATGTGTATTATTCTGTATTTTTGCAATTGTAAATGGATTTACATTTTCTGTAATATTCCTGGCATTCCAGCTGTCATCTATCGTTAGTGTATTCTTTATGACAGCACTGATATTTGGAATTATGTCAGTTTTCGGTGCAGTTACAAAGAAAGATATGACCAGCCTTGGTTCAATCCTTCTTGCAGGACTGATCGGAATAATTATAGGATCTGTTATAAATATGTTCCTCGGATCAGCAGCAGTTGATTATCTTGTAACAATTATCGGAATAATTGTATTTGTACTGTTTACAGCTTATGATGTTAATAAGATTAAGAAGCTTGCAAATTCATATACAGGACTTTCTGATAATGTTATAGCACTTTATGGAGCAATGAATCTGTATCTGGATTTCATCAACCTATTCCTGAAATTGCTCAGACTTTTTGGAAAGAGAAAGTAAGTTTTTGGTGCAGACCTTATGAAAAATGTATAGTAAAGCATAAATATTTATGTTAGTTATATTTAACTTTGCGGTTGTTTTAATGCTATTATATATAGTATAATGGCTGATGTATGAAACCAAGGTTCGCGGTTGGTTTATGGATTCTTTATAAAAAGGATTCTTAACCAATACGAACTGTAATATAATAATTTTATGGAGGTAACAAAATGTTAGTTTCAGCTAAGGAAATGCTTGAAAAGGCAGTTGCAGGCGGATACGCTGTTGCACAGTTCAACATTAACAATCTCGAGTGGACTAAGTCAATTCTGCTTGAGTGTGAGGAGCTTAAGACTCCTGTAATACTTGGAGTATCAGAAGGCGCTGGTAAGTACATGACAGGTTTTAAGACAGTTGCTGCTATGGTTAAGGCTATGGACGAGTCTCTTGGAATCACAGTTCCTGTAGCTCTTCATCTTGATCATGGTTCATATGAAGGTGCAAAGGCTTGTATCGAAGCTGGATTTACTTCAATTATGTTCGATGGTTCATCACTTCCAATCGAAGAAAATATTGAGAAGACTAAAGAGCTCGTTGCTATCTGCCACGAGAAGGGTATCTCAATCGAAGCTGAAGTTGGTGGAATCGGTGGAGAAGAGGACGGCGTTGCTTCAACTGGTGAGTGTGCAGATCCTGCAGAGTGCAAGATGGTTAATGATCTTGGTGTAGATATGCTTGCTTGTGGTATTGGTAACATCCATGGTAAGTATCCTGACAACTGGGAAGGACTTCAGTTCCAGGTACTTGAAGCTGTTAAGGCTGAGATCGGTAATACACCACTCGTACTTCATGGTGGTTCAGGTATTCCTGATGAGCAGATCAAGAAGGCTATCTCAATGGGCGTTGCTAAGGTTAATGTAAATACAGAGTGTCAGCTTGTTTTTGCAGCTGCAACACGTAAGTACATTGAAGAAGGCAAGGATCAGCAGGGTAAAGGCTTTGACCCACGTAAGCTTCTTGCTCCTGGTGCACAGGCTATCAGAGATGAAGTTAAGGATCGTGTTGCTGTATTTGGTTCAGCAGGCAAGGCTTAATTCAATAAAATATCAGACTATATAACTGACTGATTATAGATCAAAATGAAAAAGACTGCTTACGTTGTTTGATTACAGCGAGGCAGTTTTTTTCATACATCTTGTAATCTTTAATTAATTATTTACAAATTGTTGTAGTTTTTTTGTGCGATTTGGTGTATATTAGTTGTGTGTGTAAAAAAAAGATGATGATTATATTTTAATATATGATTTTGTACAGATACTTAACCTTAAATGGGGTAAAAGGAGTAAGTTATTATGATTCTGCTTGGAACACAAAAGGAAGAATTCAGCAAGCTGAAAGAAGTCAGAATATTTGGTAAGGATGAAAAAGGTGAGAAGATTAATGGAGATCTTCTTGTAATAGGACTTGGGGGTGTTGGTGCAAGAATTCTGACAGCACTTAAGGGAATGTTAAAGGATGAGATTTCCTCAGAGGATAATATTCATTTCCTTCTGATTGATTCTGATATTCCGGCAATGGAAGAGACAATCAAAAACAGCAGAGAAGGTCTCGGGCTTAATGCGCTCGAGGTAATCAGTATATATAGACCTAATCTTGAAGATATACTCGAGAAAGGCTATAACAGTAAACCGGTTCAGGAAACTCTTGCAAAGTGGATGAGTCCGGATTTCCCCAAACTTACAATTGGAACAGAAGGTGCAAAGGGTAACAGGCAGATTGGAAGACTTATGTTTTCAAATGCCTATGAGGATATGAGAATTCTTCTTTTTGAGAAGCTTGAAGATCTTTATATGGATTCAGTTTCCAAGAGACTGGATGTAATCATAGTATCGAGTACATTTGGTGGAACAGGAAGTGGTATTCTCGGAGATCTGACTTATAATATCAAGGCATATGCCAAGTCAAGAAAATGGCAAAATTTCCGTGTTGGTGGATGCCTGCTTATGCCGGATGTGCTTTTTGCAGAAAATCAGATATATGATGATGATGAGCTTAGAACACTTCTTCTTGCTAACGGTTATGCTACCATGCTTGAGGTTTCTGATTATATTCAGGCTGGTTATGAAGGAAAGAGCTATGTATTCGAAAGTACATCACACAAGCTTAGTATGTGTGAGAATATTTTCGACAGCTGTATGCTTGTTTCTGGCAAGAAGGATGATCAGGGATATATCCCGGCAGGAATTATATTTAATGATGTGGCTTACTTCCTTTCGAAGCTTGCACATACCAAATACATTGATGATGCTGATGAAAACGGCCGCCGTAAGCTTCTGAGAGATTCTTTCTTCGAAATCAGCAAGTTGGGCTATTTCAAGGTTATAAATGAAGCGGATTATAAGATTCCTATTAAAGAGATAGAGAATGTATGTGAATATGCGGTCTTTAAGGAGGCGTATTCAAGAATGAATAAGCTTCCTGAAAGTGATGATAAGATTAAGGCTGATATTCAGAATGCATTCGGTGAGATGCGTACCTTCTTAGAGGGAGCACCTGGCGATGAAATCAATCTTTCAGTTAATGGGCTTATTAAGGTTGGTCAGTATGAGATGCCAACCTATAAGGAGATAAAGAAGAGAATTGACAGACTCAGTACTGCACTTCCGCAGGCACTTAATACTGTTCAGAATGATATTCCTATTATCGTTAAGACTCTCAGAATCAAGATGTCACAGGCACTTGAGGCTGATATAGAGAAATATATGAAGTCCTATGGACCATTCATCACAATGAAGATGATCGGGGCATCCGGAGTTGGCGGATGTGAATCTGATTGTGGAATGGTTGCTGAGGTTAAGGAGCTTGAGGCACTTCTTGCAAAATACACTCCAAGCAGTGAATATGAGAGAATTATTGAATCTATACTTCTGATAGTTAAGAAGAGATTCTTCACATTTCCTTCAGCAAAACGTGAGACTGAGAATGGCTACTATGAAGCCTGCATTAGAAATGCACTTTCGAAAGAACGTACTATGCTGATGGAGGAGCTTAATTCACAGGATGTTTTCGGTGATATTATCAGACAGCTCCGTCAGAGAGCTGAGCAGATCAGTGATACATTTACCCAGTTTGGCAAGGATCTTGAAACCTGTGTTGAGGAGCTTGCAAAGAATGGTAGAAAGATTATTGATTATACCTTAAAGGATGCTCCAAGACGTGAATTCCTTCCAGGAGATTATATGACCGAGGAAAGGATTGAGCAGTTCAGAACCGGAATTATCAATATAATGGTTAAACATGAAGCAGATATTAATGGAGACAGAATTGTTCCTGTATCGGCTGAAATGGAGCATGTATATAAGAATTTCCTCATGGGACTTGGAATGTATGCAAATGAAAAGGTTATTTCCGTTGCATTTGCAGATAATCTGCCTGTTATGCAGGATATAAATGCAATGTTTGTTTCTTTTGATAGTGAGGTCAGAAGAAATGTAATGATGAAAGCAGCGTTTGCATTTATCAAGAATACTATGGAGAAGACAGCTAAGAAGAAGCTGTGCATCTTGAAGGATGGCTTCCAGAGTAAGGTAATGAGTCAGAAATATATATCACTTCCTGATTCAATGCCACACTTCTCACAGGCTCTTAAGAATATACTTGTATCACCTCCATATAGTGAAGCATCGGAGTCTATTACAACAAATATAGGTGAACAGATTATCACAATGGATAACTTCTATTCAGGAATCAGATTAAATATGCTGGATTGCGCTCAGGAAATGGAAATGGCTTATGGTCAGGTTCAGGCGCGCGGTACTTATGCCGGTCTGCATACTGAAGGATAGACAGGGATTAAAGAACCTAATATAAAGAAATCGCGGAAGCTTTTTAAGTCTTCCGCGATTTCTTTTATTTCTTTCATTGCTTTATTAATATATTTCTTACTTAGGCTGATCTATATTATCATGCAATTTATCTATCATTTTAACAATAGGATAAATACTGACTATATCTGATGGCAGATCTGAAGTGATTGCGATTACATAGGGTGATGAATCTACTGGATAGACTATTCCGCCATCGTTGGTGGAAATGTATCCCGGTTCACTGATCCAGCCAACCTTAGACTGTGTATAAGCCTTTGCACCACTTAGTATATCGTGAATCGAACTGTCTTCAGGATTCATCATTATTTTCCCAAGCTCTATTCCCGCATCGGTTGTATTTAAAATAAAATAGTTTTCTATCCACATTGCAGCAAGGATTCTCGGTGTAATGTGAGGATAATTATATACTGATAGTTCATCATTAAGCCCAGCTGACTGGGTAAACTTAAGAAATGGTTCCTGGCCATATCGGCTTCTGAATGAGCTGTAGAGGTCATTATCTGAATATACGAGGATAGCTTCAATGCTTTCGCGCAGTTCTTCAAGTCTTGATGGATCTTCATTTACAAGACTGACCACATATGGAGCCTTGATACAGCTTGCTGCATAAACATAATTGTCAATGTTATAAGCCATTCCTTCACCGGTATAAAGATCAATCATAACGAAGCCTATGGATTTGTCGGGATAGTCTTCATAAATCTTATCCATAGTAAGCTTAATCTGATTCTTAACGTCATTATCAGGCTTATATCCACCGATTCCGACAATAGAACCTGTTTCTTCGTACTTGGTATCATTTGAATAGCTGGTGAACTCATGCTCGAGAGCAGGACCATTAAGATTCTTAATGATTGAATCTTTATTTATCATCCGTCCGGTATTATCGAAAATGTAATAGGTATCACCTATTTTCTGGCTTCCGATTGCAGGCTGACCATTTGCATCAATATAGTATTTTTCATCGTCCAGTTCGAGCCAGCCGCTATATTTTGTTCCGTCTTCTTTAAGATAATATGTATTACCATCAATATCTACCCAGCCACTCATGATAGTTCCATTTTGGTTTACATAAATCTGATCATCAATCCATCCTTCACCAAGAGTTCCGTCATCCCGGAAATAAAAAGTTTCGCCATCGATAACATTTTTCCCTGTGACATAGGTACCATCAGGATTAAAATAATAGCTGAAACCATTTATATCATACCAGCCGGTAACAACTGTCTTGTCAGAAAGCATATAAACCTTCTGACCATCGATGACAGCCCAGTTATTTTCAAGAGCACCATCTTTATCGAAAATGTAATAGTTACCGCCAATAGTCGCTTCACCTTTTACCATGTGACCAGCAGCATCGAAGTAATACCATTTGTCATTGATTTTGCACCAGTCGGATATTACATAGTTTCGATTTTCCTTAACGTACATTGCATTTCCATCTGATGTATAATAAAGAGTAAGTGGCCTAGGCTTTACTACTACATAAATAATCTGAGATATGATACAGAATAAAGCAATAATAATAATTGTAGGTAATACAACCTTTTTAATTCTGTTTATTCCAGTTGAATATAACATATATATTTTCCTGTTTCGTAGATTTTTAAAAGTGATTCTATAATGTTTTTTGAGTTAACAATGAATAGTAACTAATCTGACATCATAAAAAGTCACTGTGAATAATCTAATCGTTTTGAAGAAAAAAATCAATCATTTTAATAAGAAAATCTTTCGTTTCATATCTTGCCTTTATATGATATAATAACTCTTTACGATAGTACTGTTTATTAAAACCTTAGAACTGCTATAATTAAGAAGATTATACTATATTTTCCGGAGTTACCTGGCTATGGCTGAAAACTATGTCCTTATTGATGACATAATTAAAAATCATACAGAAAGAATGTTGAATCTCAGAAAGTTTTATCCTTTCTTTTCCCTTGCTGAAACTACTTTTTCTCAGTATAAAGAGGGTAGATTCAGATTTCTTGATATGGGTTACATTACGCTTTCGGTTATCAGGTTTTTTATCAATGAGAACAGCTTTAATGACAGACCGGTAACCTATGGGATGTATGAGGACTTCTGTATTCAGCTTCTGAAAAGAGACTTTGATATAGATAGCCAGTTTGACGTAGAAAAAGGTCAGAAGGATAAGGAAATTAGGGAGCTAGTAAGATATATATTCGACAAGCTGAGGAATTATGGCAGAGCTTTTGAATTTACCTTCTTTGATCCTGCAGACAAAAAGGAAAAATGGGCCAGAGTAAGGCTTATAGAAAGTGTTATAAAAGAAGACGAGGTTGTTTACAGTGTTACTGAGGATGCTATAGAGTTCTACCTGTCCACGAAAGAAGTAAGAGACGAAAGCCGTATTAATATGGATCAGCTTCTTCTTGAAAAAATGATCAGGTCAGAGAACTTCAGTGGAAGTATTGATATCATACAAAGAATAAATATAGAAGTAAAGGCACTTGATAAGAAGCGTGAAGAAGTTATTAAGCTGCTGCTTACAGATGTTCATGCTGGTACGGCTGCCGTTGATGAATATATGGACAAGACATCGGTCTGGTTTGCCGAAGAGAGAAAATCCTTTGCAAAGAACAGGGAGCTTCTTGATAAGGCTGTTGCAAGGCTTTCTTATGATACGGACTTTAAAACTCCGGAAGATATATCTAAGCTTCAGACTATGCTTAAACAGACCATTGAAAGTCACAGTCAGCTGATAGCGTCTACCGCGGAGCTGTCTAGATTTTCGGACGAGATGGTAAGAAGAAGCAGAACCAGAAGTCTCAGAAATGCATTTGACTTTGAAGGAATGCTTCGCACGGCTATAAAGGAAGATGAACCAGAGATGCTGTCGCTAGTGTTCATGCCTTTCCTTCTTCCAAGAAGGGAGAAGAGTCTCAGCATGTCCACCATTGATAATCTAGTACTTACAAGGACGGGTGAATCCCTCAAAGGAGAGGAAAAACAGGAGCTTGTGGCTGATCTGAACTTTAGATATGAAGATGAACTTCTATCTGAATCCGTAGGCAACAACTTTGCTAAGCTGTTTCTTGAACTGCTTGGCAGGCTGGAAAGATGGGAGAGGGTTACACTTGAGGAATATATGGCAATCCTTGAAGTCAAGTTCGGAAAAGATATCAAAAAAAACAGAGACCTGTATTCCTTTATAACGCATTTGGCGGGCAAGGAACATTACAAGGTGAAGGAAATGCTTACGAATTCGGAAACATTTCTTGAGGATATGGTCTTAAAGTACAGCAAAGATGCTTTGGAACAGTATAGAGACTTACAGTTTGATATAGAATACGATAAAGAAGATAGAGACATTATGTCTGAGGAAGGCGAGAAAATAGCTGAGCTTTCAGAAATAGTCTTTGTCAGAAAAAGATAGAGGATAGATTAAATGGAAAAAAGTATGGAGAAAGCACTTGATATATACAGTGTTCTTGCCACTGGAAGGTCACTTTCGGCTTCGGATAAGGAAACTGCAGAGCTGTATAATGCTTTCTATTCCGATTCAGAGGTTTATGACATTACAACAGGCCTTTTATCAAGGCTGAATCTTAAGCTTTATGAATATAATGAATCACTTTTTGTTACAGCCGGTTCGGGAAATAAGGTTTTTGGATATACGAATGATGATCTTAAGAAGATTTTGAATCTGAGACTGAATAAGGAGCTTTTTCTTGTATATTTTATTATGTATGTGGTATTGCTGCAGTTCTATAAGGCATCTGATACATATCAGATAAAGGAATATATAAGAACTGATGAGCTGCTGGAAGCGGTAACACAGGAAATGGGACGTATAAGCGGCAGTACGGATGTATATTCAGATGACGATCTGAATGAAAGCTCTTTTAAGGCTGTGTCACTGTTATGGGACAGCCTTCCTCCGATGATATCTGAGGACAAGGATAGAACGAAGGCATCCAGAGGCTCACGAGTTGGATATGTAAAACTGACCTCGAATTTTCTTGTGTCCGAAGGACTTTTCCTTCAGGTGGATGACAGACTATATCCAACAGACAGATTACACGCCATAGCTGAAAACTATTTTGAAGATAATGGAAGTGCCATTCGTGATGCACTGACGAGAATCCGTGAAGCAAATAAATAGTGCAGCAGTTTCTGGTTAACTAGACTAAATAAGCAAAAAAGCAAAATAGCAAAAAAGCGAACCCTATGTGGAGGAAACGAAAAATGCCCAGCATTAATCGTATCAGAGTAAATAATGTAAAATATAATTTTGGAACACAGAGCTATGATGATTTTACCATGAGAATGTATGGCAGAAATACCTTGTATGATCTGGCCAACGGCGGTGGTAAGAGTGTTCTTATGCTGCTTCTGATGCAGTGTCTGATTCCGAATTGTACGCTGGATGATAAGCAGCCTATAGAGAAACTTTTCAGAGATCAGAGCAATACAGTGATCCATTCTCTTGTGGAGTGGAAGCTGGATGAGTGCGATATCAAGGATGGATACAGATATATGACAACGGGATTCGCAGCGAAAAAGGCTACATTTTCCGAAGACGAAAGACCTGATGGAACTGCTGAGATCCAGTATTTTAACTATTGCATTTTTTATAGAAATTATAATAGAAATGATATTATCAATCTTCCGCTGGATAAGGAGAAGGAGCATATCTCTTATAAGGCACTGAGGAATTATCTGCATGACCTTTCAAGAAATGACAAGAATCTTCAGGTATATATCTTTGACAGAAAGGGAGAATATCAGAGATTTATTGCCCAGTACGGTCTTTACGAAAGTCATTGGGAGATAATCAGGGGAATAAATAAGACTGAAGGTCACGTTCGGACTTATTTTGAATCGAACTACAAGACCACAAGAAGGGTGATAGAGGACCTTCTTATTGAGGAGATAATAGAGAAGGCATATCTTGCCAAAACTAAGAGAGATACTGATAAAACTGAAACTACAGTTTCTCTGCTGATGACCATACAGGAGGAGCTTAAGGCTCTTGCCGAGAAAAAGAAGGACATACAGGTCTATGACCATGAGAAGGACCTGCTTCAGCTGCTTATTGATAGGATTGAATCCTTTATGGAGCTATATACAAAGCAGGAGGATGCTGTAAAGGATATGGCTTCTATATATCACACTGTTCTAAAGGAAAAGGAAAATCAGAGTGAGAAGCTTGGATTACTTAAGGAAAATGTAGCAGCTGCCGAAAAGCTTCTGGAGGATGCTAAGCGTCTTGTTGCAGAGCTGAAGATATACGCTGATATCAGAGAACTAAAGCTCAGAGAACAGTCCATGGAGGAATACATTTCCCAGCTGGGCAGCATGGAGCAGGATATAGAAAAGCAGGATAAGGAATATAAGTTCAGGCTTGCATTAAATGCATATCAGGAAATAAGGAACTGCAGAGAGGAACTCAGCAGACTTAATCATGAAAAGGAAGCGGCTATTAATAAGGACGCTGACATCTATACAGTTGTTGCCAATATTGAGGACAGGATGCAGAAAAGTCTTGCTGAACTGGAAGAAAAAATAAGTCTTGCCAGTGCCGAGAAGGAAGAGGAAGCAGAAAAATGTCTGCTTCATTCTAAGGAAATCTCTGAGGCAGAAACTGAAATTGCAGTTACAGACAGCCGCCTGGAGTATCTGAGAAATAGTATCAAGGAATTTGAAACAGCAATGACTGAAAAACAGAGTGAACTAATAAATCCAAAGATTGGTTCGCCTGTGGATAGTATTGCAGAATTGCAGACACTCACTGGGGAGTGTGAGAATAAACTTCGTGAACTGGGTACAAAAATCAGCAACTCTGAAAAGCATAAGGCTGAGCTGGTGCAAAGAAATGATAAGGTTAGTTCCGATCTCAGACTCATGGAAGAAAAAGAAAAAGAACTGATTCAGAGAGTTGAGGAGTATAGAAGAGTCAAAGAAAAATATAAGGCTATAAGGAAGATATATTCTGACAAGGCATCAGCTGATGCAGATGAGATTCTTGAAAATATAAGTGAAAAGATAGCATCAGGAGTTGTAAACATTTATAACCTGAAGCAGGAGATTGAGAGTCTTCAGAAATATCTTAAAGATATAGAAAGAGGCAGACTTGTTCAGCCAACGGAAGCGGTTGAAAAGGTCAGGGATTATCTGGCTACGAGACATGGTGTTGATGCTATGTTTGGAATGGACTATGTGGCTGTTCTGCCGGATGATATGAAGGATACTATTCTGGAGAAATTACCATCACTTCCATACGGACTTATAGTTGAGAATCTTCCAAAGCTGATAGATGATCCGGGAATTAAGGAAATCGATACTGATCAGGAAGTTATGCTCATTGATAGAAATGAGATACGAAATGCGTTTGTTGCTGCCGGTTCGGGAGTTGAATTCATCAGAAGAGACAAGAAATACTTTATGAATCCGGAGAGCATCTTACGAAAGGCAGATAGTACAAGGCTTACACTGACAAACCTTAAGGAAGAGCTGAGAAGTAAGGAATCAAGTCTTACTACATTCAAGGAAGACCGGGATTTTGTTCAGAATATGGTAAGCCGAAGTCTCAGTACCTGTGAGCAGGATCTGGAGCAGTTGAGAATAGAAATGAGACAGCTTCTTAGAAGCAGGGAAGAAAATGATCACATTATTGAAGAGACCGAAAAGAATCTGTCAGGTCTTTCAGAAGAAAAAATGCTTCTGGAAAAGAAAATAGAGAATTCTGTTACTGACATTGCTGTTTTAAATGAAATGGCTGCACTTCAGGATAAGCTCAGTGGTCTTTATTCTGATAAGGAAGAGCTTAAGAAAAACAGGAGAAGACTGGAGCAGCAGAAGGAAATCTCTGGAAATAATCTGAAGGAACGTGAGATAAGACTGGCTGAGAAGAATGCAAAGCTTGATAAATATGTAAAAACAAGAGATGAGCAAAAGAACAGATGGGACAGCAGATATTCAGCTTATTATATAGATGACAGAGCATTTCCGGCAATTAAGGGAAGTCTTGAGGAGCTGGAAAAAGAGTTCGAGATTCTTGCAGGTAAGAATTCAGAAAATGTGCTATCTGTAGAGAAGGAAAAACTGCTTAGAGATACACTTAATTCAAACATTGAACGCGCAAGAAAAAGAATACTTGAACTCAGTGTAGATATAAATGAACTTGAAAAAACACAGTCTGGTTCTGACGAAATAATAGTCAGTGAAGAGATACTGGACAAAATGAGTCATGCGCTCAGTGAGCTTAGAAAACGTAAGGATAGCATAGAGAACAGTATCAGAGGACTATCCACGGAAAAAGCAAGACTTGAGGGAAGTACGGAATATGCTAAGCAGCGCCTTAGAGAAGAGCATGGTGAAGAAGCTATAGACCAGCTCAGAGAGATGGATTTTGATGATGTCAAAATCAGAGAGACTAAGGCTAAAGAAGAGATGTCGCTGATGGCTTCTAAGCTTGCCAAGGCAAGGAACGAGCTTGCAGATTACGAGGGACAGAGCAAGTCCTATGATGATCTGCTTCAGGTGATGTCAAGGATTATCGACAAAAATGAAGAAGTGGCTGCCCAGAGTCAGGAGTTATGTGACAGCAGCAAGATAAGAGAGAACTTTGATAAGGTTCTTACAATCTGGGATAAGCTGTCAAAGGATGTAGAGAGAGCCAAGGCAGATATGCTGAAGGTTAAGATGAAGGTTTATGATTCACTTAATGAAATGAATGTTATGGAGCTTGCCGCATCCATCAGAGATGATGTAATTATACCAGATACAAAAAGACAGGCTGAGGAGCTTCTCGAAAAACTGCATGAAGTGACTAAGATCATTCTTCTTGAAAGAGACAGAATTGAAAAGAGTCTTGTAAGCATGCAGAAACTCAGAGATAATTTCGTTGATCAGTGCGTTGAGAGATGCCTGGATGTAAGGTCAGAACTGGACAAACTGACAAAGCTTTCGGAAATCAGTATTGATGACACGAAGGTTGAAATGATAAAACTCAGCATTCCGTATGTTCGAGATGAATACATCAAGGATAGAATGTCTGAATATATTGATAAGGTAGTAGAAGAGGTTGAACAAAAGAGTACAGAGAGTGACAGGCAGAAATTCTTAAGCAGCAGTCTTGCTATGAAGAAGCTTTTCTCTGTAATAGTTACAGATATGTCCAAGATTAAACTTCTTCTTTATAAGAGAGAAAGGATACGTGAACAGAGTAGATATCTGAGGTTCGAGGAGGCTGTTGGAAGTACGGGACAGTCTCAGGGTATATATATTCAGTTCCTGATATCCATAATAAATTATATAGCTGGCATGTATGCAACCTCAGAAGGTGGCAGCAGGGCGAAAACCTTGTTTATTGATAACCCCTTTGGAGCGGCGAAGGATATTTATATATGGGAGCCTATTTTCAAGCTCCTGGAAGAAAATCAATGTCAGCTCATAGTACCGGCACGTGGTGCAACACCGGAAATTACAGGCAGATTCGATATCAATTATGTGCTCGGTCAACAGATGACAGGAAACCGGACTACAACGGTTGTAGTAAACTTCAGCAGCAAAACCAAAGGTGAAGAGCTGGAATACAAAGACCTCGACTATGAACAGCAGACCTTTGATTTCATCTAAAAAAGGGAAAAGAATATGTACACAATCGAAAGCAGGAACGTACTTACTCCGCAAAACGGACTTAACCTGTATAGAGGAAGAACAGAGAATTCAATACTGCTGACTGAAACACCCGGAGCAGACCCCATGGAAATCGGTGTTAAGTACGATGCATATGAGCTTCTTGATACAGCGCTCAGGAATCGTAGAAGTAAATGCGTGATAATGATGGGAAATCTTGGAGATCCTTATAATCCTCTGGAAAAGGAATACAAGCTTACAAGGAAATGTCTCAAGGTGATAGAAAACAATGATTTTGGTGTTATCATCACTACCAGACAGAATCTGATTCTTCGGGATATGGATGTTATTACTGGGATTTCAGCGAAGACGAGATGTCTGGTAGAGCTTACATTTCCCAGCCTGGATGATGAAAAGCTGAAGAAGATTGAAGGAGAAGATACGTTATCCATAGAAGAAAGACTTGAACTTCTTCAGGAGCTTAAGAAAGCCGGTATAGAGGTTATTGCAACGCTTTATCCGATGATTCCATACGTTAATGATGATGAGAATGAGCTTATGGGACTTCTTCAGGAGTTAAAGCTGTATGGAGTATCTGTTGTGGATCTCGTGGATCTGAGAGTTGCAATAAAAAAATCAGCTAGAGAATTCTTTTATACTGAATACGAAAAAAGATTTCCTGAGCAATACAAGAGATTTATCTCAGAAAATGAAAATAAAGGTGAACTACTGGCGGCAGATTACCGGAATAAGCTGAAAAGAGTCAGCGAGCTCTGTGAGAGATTCGGATTAATGTATGACAGCCGGAAGATAAAAGCCTGGAAACGTCAGTATGAAAACCATACAGTTGGAAGACAGATGGAACTGACGGATTACCTTTAAAGCTAATTGTAACTGTTCAGCAGGTAAGTTGTTTTGCAGAGCCTGCTGATCTAATAATACATTTATAAAAAAGTGAGGAAAAAGAAATGGATTATAATGCAGCAAGTTTAAAAATGCATGAAGAAGCACGTGGTAAACTCGAGGTCGCTCTTAAAGTGAAGCTCGAAACAAAGGATGATCTGTCAACGGCATATACCCCTGGAGTTGCAGAACCTTGTCGTAAGATTGCAGAGAATCCTGATGATGCTTATAAATATACACTCAAGGCTAATACAGTAGCTGTAGTGTCAGATGGAACTGCAGTTCTGGGACTTGGCGATATAGGACCTCTTGCAGCTATTCCTGTAATGGAAGGCAAATCAGTTCTTTTCAAAAAGTTTGGAAATGTAGATGCATTTCCTATCTGTATAGATACTAAGGATACTGATGAAATAGTTGAAACAGTCAAGAGACTTGCACCTTCCTTTGGTGGAATAAATCTTGAGGATATCTCAGCACCACGTTGCTTTGAAGTAGAGAGAAGACTTAAGGAAGAGCTTGATATCCCTGTATTCCATGATGATCAGCATGGTACTGCAATCGTAGTTGCAGCAGGACTTACAAATGCACTTAAGATAGTTGGAAAGAAATGGGAAGATATCAGCGCTGTTATCAGTGGAGCAGGTTCAGCAGGAATTTCCATCTGCAAGCTTCTCCAGAGCTTTGGTATTGGAAATGTAGTACTTGTAGACAGAACAGGAGCTCTTGTTGATGGAGATCCAAGACTTAACTCAGCTAAGCAGGAAATTGCTGCAGTTACAAATAAAGACAAAGAAACAGGAAGCCTTGCAGATGTTATAAAGGGTAAGGATGTATTTATTGGAGTTTCAGCACCAGGACTTGTTACCGCTGACATGGTACGTACTATGGCAGAGAATCCTATCGTTTTCGCAATGGCAAATCCGGTTCCTGAAATTATGCCTGATGAAGCAAAGGCAGGTGGTGCAAGAATAGTTGCAACAGGCCGTTCAGATTTCCCTAATCAGATAAATAATGTTCTTGTATTCCCTGGAATCTTCAGAGGTGCACTTGATGCAAGAGCAAGAGCAATAACAGAACCAATGAAGGAAGCAGCTGCAAGAGCAATCGCATCAATCGTAAAGGATGATGAATTAAATGAAGACTACATCATTCCAGATGCTTTTAATGAAGAGGTTGCTAAGGCAGTAGCAAAAGCAGTTGCTGATGAAGCTGTAAGAAGTGGAATCAGTAAGCTGTAAACTTCCCATACTATGAAAATCACATATATAGTATAAAACACACTAAGATTTTATAGATTTATAGTCGGTCGTTTCAGTTTGTAATGCTGCTCGGCTTTAACTCATAAAAATGCCTTTGAATAATAAAAGGAAGGCATTTTTATTCAAACAAATCCGCTCGCAGCTTACAAATTATGAAACTCCCTCCTTAAATCTTATAAAATCCCGTTATCATTTTATACTATATATGTGATTTATAAGTAATTATGTGGGAAGTTTTAGTATATAATTATATCAAGAATGTCGTGGCGGGCAATGAAAGAGGATTATATAAATGTCACTTGAATTATATGATAAAGCAAGAAGATTAGGCGTAAAGGCCTACAGAAACAGCATATCAAATGGAACTTATCCATATCTTCCGGTTTTGGATGATATTATCAGATCGGAGGATATTGTCAGTGAGGTAAACCTAGGTCTGGTAGATATTCCGCTTGACCGTGTTGTAGGTACAAGTACTTCCGCAAGAACTCAGGCATTTGCTTCAAACTTCATGCCTCTAATGGATGTGAATACAGAATTCGGATTCAAATGGTCCAGCCTGTCTGAAGCTCATTTGGAGGAAGGTATCCGGGACGCTATAAAGGTATATGAATATTTGAATTATTACTACGTAGTTGAAGGAAACAAGAGAGTAAGTGTTCTTAAATACTATGAGGCTGATTCAATACCTGCTTTTGTAACCCGAAAGGTTCCGAAGCTTACTGATGATGAGCAGATTAAAATTTATTATGAATATATGGATTTTAATAAGAAAACCGGTATCAATTTTATCTGGTTTTCTCGTGAAGGAAGCTTTAAAAGGCTTATCGATGAAGTAAATGAATCTGTAAAAAATTCCGAACAGGAAGAAAGTGAGACTGTTGTATCAGCTGTTGGAACAGTATCTGACTCTGCTGATGGAAGTGGAATAGCCTTTAGGGCGGAGGAGTCAAAGATCTGGAGTGAAGATACCGTACTTGAACTCAAGGCCGCATATCGAAGATTCCAGAAAGCTTTTAAAGATAAGGGTGGAGAAAAGCTTGAACAGCTTACTACCGGAGATGCATTTCTTCTATTCCTGGAGGTTGAAGGCTTCGATAAAACTTGTGAGATGAGTATTGAGGAAATGACTGCAGGAATTATAGCAATGTGGCAGGAATTTCTCGTTGCAAATGAAAATTCTGAGGTTGAAGTATCTCTGGATCCTCCAGAAACCAAAAAGAATGTGATCAAGCAAATATTGACTCCTAACTATAGTGCAGCGCGACCTCTCAAAACTGCATTTCTCTATGGTAAAGAACCTGAGAGTTCTGATTGGAGTTATGCACATGAGCTGGGACGAAATCACATAAAGGAAGTATTTGGTGATAAGATAAGTACAATTAAAATAACTGTTCCAGATATAGAGGCTGAAGCAGTGACAGCTATAGAGGATGTGATAGAGAATCAGGGAGTAGAGGTTATATTTACTACCTCTGCAAGAATGGTGGATGCAAGTCTTAAATGTGCCATTAAATATCCTGATGTTAAGATTCTGAACTGTTCGCTTAATACTTCACATAGATATATTAGAACCTATTATGCAAGACTTTATGAGGCTAAGTTCCTGTCAGGAATAATAGCTGGTGCTCTTACAAATACTAACAAAATCGGTTATCTGGCTGACTATCCTATATTTGGAATCACTGCGAATATAAATGCATTTGCAATTGGTGCAAGAATGGTTAACCCGGATGTTAAGGTATATCTCAGATGGACTACCCTCAAGGATGCTGATCATAGATCAGACATTTCAAGAGATTTATATCTGCAGGGGATAGATTATCTGTCTGACCAGGATATGATAACTCCGAAGAGAGCTGACAGAAGATTCGGACTTTATAAACTGAGTGAGGGAGATCCGGTTAATGAAATCATGCCTGTTTATAACTGGGGCATACTATATGAGAAGTTAATCAACATTATCATGGAAGGAAACTGGGGCAGCGTAGATGCTGACAGTGAAAGCAAACCTATCAACTATTGGTGGGGACTATCCTCTGGAGTTGTTGATATTATTGAGTCTGGAAAGGTTCCGGTTGACACAGCAAGGTTAGTTGGAATCATGAAGAAGCTTATTATTGAAGACAGATTTTCTCCATTTGGAGGAGAAATATATTCTCAGGATGGAGTTAAGAGAAATGAAGAAGGCAACCGGCTGAGCACAGAAGACATTATTACAATGGACTGGCTGGTTGATAATGTTGTTGGTGAAATTCCTGAGATTGAGGAACTCAAAGATAAGGCTAAGCCTATCGTTGAACTAAAAGGCGTAAGAGGGTAGATAAATGAGGATATTGGTTTTGGCGGATGTTGAATCCAGATATCTGTGGGACTTTTTTGAAAAAAGTAAACTGGAAGGACTGGATCTTATTCTGTCGGCAGGTGATCTCGCACCTCAGTACCTGGAATTCCTTGCAACCTATTCGATAGCTCCGGTTTTGTATATCCACGGAAATCATGATGGATGTTATAACAAAACACCACCACTAGGATGTATATGTATTGATGATATGGTTTATGAGTATAAGGGGCTGCGGATATTGGGACTTGGCGGAAGCATGTGTTACAATGGCACAGGCTTTCAATATACCGAGAAGGAGATGAGACAGAGATTCAATCGTCTTAGATTCAAAATATGGCGTAAAAAGGGAATTGATATTTTGCTTACCCATGCTCCGGCTAAGGACTTTCATGACGGAGACGATTTACCCCATAAAGGTTTTCAATGTTTTAATGATATAATTGAAAAGTACAGTCCTAAGTATTTTATACATGGACATGTTCATTTAACTTACGGAAGACAGTTCAAGAGAGAAGACCAACTCGGTGAAACCAAGGTAATAAACGCATACGAACGGTATATAATAGAGATATAAAATAGTAATAAGGATTTGAAAGGAGTAACTGTCTGATGGAAAGTTTTTCTGAATTTCGAACGCTGGTTTCCCGCTATGTAGAAATGTGTGATGATGCGGGAAAGATAGATCAGAGCCTCTACAGCAAATACGATGTAAAGAGAGGTCTCCGTGATTCTGATGGTCGTGGTGTTCTTACAGGACTTACAGAGATTTCAGATGTATCCGGATTCAAAGAGATAGATGGCGAAAGAGTTCCCATTCCTGGAGAACTGTTTTATCAGGGTTATAATATTCATGAGCTGGTAGAGGGATTTCATGGAAGCAAGCATGGCTTTGAGGAGACCATATTCCTCCTGCTCTTTGGTGAACTTCCAACTGAAACTGAACTTGCGGACTTTATGAAGGTTTTAGGAACACTGAGGCCGCTTCCAGAGAATTTTAACAGAGATGTTATTATGAAGGCACCAAGCAGAAACATAATGAATGTTCTTGAAAGATGCGTGCTTACATTATATTCCTATGACGATAATCCTGATGACATCGGTATCAGACACGTATTGGCACAGTCACTCAGCCTGATAGCCAGATTCCCTGTTATTGCAGCCTATGGTTATCAGAGCTACAGACATAAATTCATGGATTCAAGTCTGGTCATTCATAGACCAAAACCTGAACTTTCAACGGCAGAAAATATTCTGAGACTTCTTAGACCAGATGCTGCATTTACAGATCTTGAGGCTCAGGTACTTGATATCTGCCTTGTTGTACATGCGGAGCATGGTGGAGGTAATAACTCTACATTCACAACTCATGTTATTTCAACAAGTGGAACTGATACATATTCGACAGTGGCTGGTTCTCTTGGTTCACTTAAGGGACCAAGGCATGGTGGCGCAAATCTGAAGGTTCAGCAGATGGTGGCAGATCTTAAGGCAAATGTAACTGATACTGAAAGTGATGCTCAGGTTAAGGCATATCTTAAGAAGATTCTGAATAAGCAGGCATTTGACAGAGCGGGACTTATTTATGGTATGGGACATGCTATCTATACTTTGTCAGATCCGAGAGAAGTAATTCTTAAGGAATATGCCAAGAAGCTTTCGGATGCAGAAGGCTTTGAAAAAGAATTTGAGCTTTACGACAGAATTGAGCGACTGGCAAAGGAACTTATTACTAATGGCAGAAATGTTCATAAACCTGTCTGCGCAAACGTGGATTTTTACAGTGGATTTGTTTATTCCATGCTCAAGATTCCGGTAGAGCTGTTTACTCCAATGTTTGCAATCGCAAGAATACCTGGATGGTCGGCTCACAGAATCGAAGAGCTTGTAAATAATGGAAAGATTATCAGACCTGCATATAAATATGTAGGTGAGCATAAAGAATATCTTCCGATGAATGAAAGAAACTGGTAGTTTAATAGAATTGAGGTGAATCCTATGTTTTGTTCTAAATGTGGAAATCAGGTTCCGGATGGAATGCAGTTCTGTCCTGTATGTGGTGTTCAGATGATGAGCCCGCAAAGTCAGGTTTCGCAGATAATGCAAAATGGTGAAAAAATACCAAATGGGCAGATAAAACAACCGAGAAATCTTTCAAATCAGGGTAGCTTCCAGCAAGGTGGATTCCCACAAGGAGGCTTCTCTCAGAATGGGTATCAGCAAAGTGGATATCAGCAGGGAGGATTTCAAAGTGGTTTCCAGCAGGGAACGAGTCCCCTCAAGGGTAATGGAAGTTTTCCACAGCAGAGCGGATTTCAACAGGGAACAAGCCCACTTAAAGGAAACGGCGGATATTCGCAGGGCGGATATTCTCAAGGGGGATACCCTCAGAGCGGTTTTCAGGGAGCAGGAAGTCATAATTCAGGAAATAAAACACTTACCATAGTTATTGCCATCTGCTCAGTAGTAATACTTCTTTCCTTTGGAACAATGCTTTTTGTAAAGCTTTTCTCCGCACCGACTGTCAAGCTAGATAAATATATTACTATTGATGTGAGTGGATATGATTCAGTAGCGACCGCTGAGGCTACATTTGATGTAGATGGTTTCTATGATGACCTTGAAAAGAAGATAAAATATAAAGGCGGTGGACCATTAGGTTCGGGCAACTATAATTCAGCAGCTGAGTGTCTTTATGAAGAATACATTTACGGTGAGTTGGAAAAAGACAGAAATATCTCGAATGGTGATACGGTTAAATATATCTGGGATATAGATCAGGACGAGGTTGAGGATAAATTTAAGGTTAAGCTTAAGTTTAATAATGTTACAAAGAAGGTTGATGGACTGAAGGAAGCTGATACATTTGATATGTTTGCAGATATTCATGTCAGCTTCGAAGGTTCTGATTCAGATGCTTCCATTAGAATTCAGAATAACAGCAGCATCTATCCGGTAAGTGAATGGACTTTTGTTGCAGATAGAACAACAGGTCTTAAGAATGGCGATAAGGTTAATGTATATATCGAGAATCCGGAGCAGAAGGTAGAACAGTGTCTTCAGGAATATGGTAAGATTCCAGATGCTACATCAAAGGAGTATGAGGTTTCAAATCTGAATAGTGGTATAACATCTCTTAGTCAGATACCTGCAGATACTATGGCTTCCATGAAGGAAAAGGTTGAGCAGGACCTTAGAACCTTTGCAATTAATAACTGGAATAAAGAAATATCAATTAGCAAAATGACATATATGGGAGCGCATTTCCTTACAGAAAAACCTGGAAAAGAGGCACAGTCTGATAATGTTATTACCCTTGTATATGCAGTTGATACGGCACTTTACAGGGACGATACAGTAAAAGCTACAGGTACCTATGGATATTATTACTTTGGTGAATTCTACAATGTTACACTTCAGGAAGATGGAAGCTGCTATGTAGATATGTCGAACTGTGTAACTCCAACAGAGACAACGATATATAGCACAAACAATTATGATTATTATTTCCAAGGCTATGATTCATATGATGCACTCTTTAATAAAGAGGTTGCAGGATTTACTGACGTATATGATTATGAGACAAATGTAGACAAGTCTATTAAGGCAGTTACATGGTCTTATGAAGAGCAGTCTTCAGGAGCTGGACACGCTAAAGATATCTTCCCTGATAGTAGCACCAGATATCTCTCAGAATCAGAGGTAAGAAGTCATAGTTCAAATGATGTTCAGACAGGTATAAATGAGATATATGCAAGACATGGATACAAGTTCCATGAACAGGATGTACTTAACTACTTCATGCAGTTTGACTGGTACCGCCCAGTATCGGGAGATCAGGCAGACGTAAAGAGACAGTTTAACGCATACGAAAATGCAAATGTGGAATTGATGCAAAAATATCGTTAAGGATGCAAATTAAAATATAAATGATGCTAAACTGATTCATTTATGTATTATGATAGGCACATAAAGTTGATAAACAGCTTTATGAACCTCCTCCTTTCTAAAAAATTGTTGGTTACTTGTAAACGAAAAAATAATGACTTAAGCATAGATATGGGTGCTATCACCCCTCCTGGAAAAGGGAATAGAAGTAATTAGAAAAAAGGCAAAAAGGCACAAAACCATATCGAGTCAGAACCCAAAAAAACAATCAAAACCTTCGGATATAAGAGAAAATCTCTTTACATTCGAAGGTTTTTGATGTAATATCGTCTTTGGTTTGTAAAGCGCGAAGGACTCGAAAAGATGAGCCTTGAAAAATTAAAAAATAGAATAACGGTGCGTGATAGCGCTCGATTTCGAAGAAATCGAACGTCCTGCCGAAGGCAGGATGCATTCTGCGAAGCAGAATCAAGACTTGTGAAGCGAGGCTTGCATATCACGAAGTGATATGGCACAGCTCAGCTTGGGACGTTGGGTGCCAGTGGCACCCGGTTTTAGTCCGCGAGGCTATGCCGAGCGCGGAAGAGCGCGAAGGGCTCGAAAAGATGAGCCAGAAAAAATAAAAAATAAAGAAAACGGTGCGTG
>JAILEL010000056.1 GCA_024687845.1 Eubacterium sp. | reverse complement strand
ACCATCATTTCAGTTTTCTCATCCCAATAAGATGATGCTATCTTATATGCTTTACTAGGCTGTGGGACCTTTATCCAAGGATGGTCCCTCCAATCATCATATGAGGGTTTAAAGCAAAACTCCGTAAATAATCGGTCCCATATTGTGTTGTATTCATCATCATTGGTAATTCGTCTCATTATAAGCCCTTCAGTTTCAACAATTTCTTCGCCAGAGTTGCATAGATTATTTATATTCATTTCATATCACCGAATTAGTTAGATGGTCATATAAACTGAAATAAACTTTTACAAACTCTTAATTCTTCTATAAATCTTTCTAGATCATAAGAATTCTCTAAACATTATCATCCGAAATGAGATTATCAAAAATGGTTTCTTCAATTACACGAACACATTCATCCGGATGTTTCTTTATATCTTCACCCCAGAAACGAAGCACAGTCCACCCCAAAGCATTCAGCTTCTTATTAATTTCATCATCCCTATCAATATTGCGTGCAATCTTACTAATCCAAAACTGACTATTATTACTATTCTTTAGATGTTCTCTAAGTTCTTCCCAATTTTTACCATGAAAGAATTCTCCATCACAAAAAACAGCAATCTTATATTTTGTCAGAACAATATCAGGAGATCCAGGAAGTTCTTTATAATTCTTTCTGTATCTGAAACCCTTATGCCAAAGTAATCTACGCAACTTGATTTCAATTGCCGTATCCCTTCCACGAATATGGGACATATTCTTATGACGTTGTTCTTTAGTTAATACATCCATACTATCAATCTTTTTTATTACCAAGATAAACAGAAGCATACAAAGAATACAAAGCAAGTCTTTTCTCAAAAGATTCTTTTACGATATTATGATTAGAATGTTTATCAACCTGTTTATTTAGTAGTTCGATTGCTTGATTTGCTTGATTAACTGAATATTCAAAGTTTTCCCACTTAGAAGCATTATCCAGGCATATTTTAATTAATTCTTCAAATGAAAGCACTCTACTATTGTTCTTAAAATTCTTTTCCTTATTTCCTGCGGTTGTAGTTAATTGAATATTGGCTTCATATAAAGTATTTAGCACATTATCAGAAACCTTTTCATCAAGTGTGGCTAAGAACATTTCTCGAGCGCCTGTTCTTCCCATTTCTTCTGGAACTTCTTGCCATCTCTCTCTAAGCGTTGTCTTTGCACTTATAAGAACAGCATTTCTCTTATTTATTTCAAACTCTGTTACTCCAGGTGAAACAGTATCTACTAGTTTTCCAAGCCCCTTCTCAACAAAATAATCTTTACCAATATTTCCCTGACTATCTAACGGCACTCCGGCCCCTATAAAAATCAGTTCTATTATATGTTCAAATTCTTTTCCAGCTCTACTCCGACGACTTTGAGTATTAGAAAGACATAACTGATATATATGCTCTGGAAATTCATTTACATATTTCTTAATCGAATCTTCATTGTTTAATCCTCTATACTCATCTTCTATAATTAAGTACTCAAGCATATGCGATGTAAATGCTTTTTCTTCTATAAGAAAATCTGACCAGCATTGATCTCTCATAGCTTCAACCATACCTGAGGCATTTTCCATAAAATATAGTGGATCTTTCTTATCATATCCTAACTCGCAAAAAGCCTGATATGCCCTTTCAAATGAATTTTTAAAGAAGGTATCTCTCTCACTTTTTATTTGTTTTTGATAATTTTCTATTGTTATAGACATAAAAACTCCTTGTAAACAAAATACGAATATGTTATTGTGTCATTCAGAGGACAATATGTCCTTAATTTATCACAATTATAGATTTTAAGGGGACTACATGAATATTATATCACCAATATCTAAAACTAGCGAATCAAAACTAATATATGAAAAAAGAATTCGTCTTAATATGACACAAAAGGAATTAGCTGATGCAGTCGGAATGTCAAAATATGGAGACCGCACTATTCGCAGATGGGAAAATGGAGAAACGAAACCTACCTCCTTAGAATTAAAAGCCATCCTAGATTTTCCTGAGTCAGCTCCATACAAAAATCCAACTAATGCGGATTACAAAATGATAGACTTATTTGCTGGAATCGGAGGAACAAGACTTGGATTTCAATTAACAGGAAGAACAAAATCCGTTTTTAGTAGTGAAATCGATAAATATGCTGCTAAAACATATTATGCCAATTTTGGTGATACTCCAGCTGGAGATATTACTCAAATTGATGAAACGGATATTCCTGATCATGATATTCTAGTTGGTGGCTTTCCTTGTCAAGCATTCAGCCAAGCTGGATTAAAAAAAGGCTTTGAAGACACACGTGGCACTTTATTTTTTGAAATTGCTCGCATTTTAAAATATAAACAGCCTAAAGCTTTTCTTCTGGAAAATGTAAAAAACCTATTAGGTCATGATCACGGCAAAACATATTCAGTTATAGAAAACACGCTAAAAGAACTGGGATATGATGTAAATTTATTAGTTTATCATGCAAAAGACTTTGGTGTTCCACAAAATAGAGAAAGAATATATATAGTTGGTTTTAACAAAAAAACCGTACCAAATTTCAATGATTTCAAAGAACCAGAGCCACCTAAGGTACAAACTTGTGTTGGTAATATTTTAGAAACTGATGTCGATCCAAAGTACACTATCTCTGATAAATTATGGGAGGGACATCAGCGAAGAAAAAAAGACAATAAAGCAGCAGGTAAAGGTTTCGGCTATTCCTTATTTAACGAGAATAGTCCTTATACAAATACAATATCAGCTAGATACTATAAGGATGGAAGTGAAATTCTTATAGAACAAAAAAACTGTAACCCTCGAAAACTTACACCAAGGGAAGCAGCTCGATTACAGGGGTTCCCAGATGATTTTATAATACCTGTTAGTGATACACAAGCATATAAAGAGTTTGGTAATTCTGTAGCAGTACCTGTTATAAATGCGATAGCTTGCGAGATATTAAAAGTTTTAGATAATAATCCAAATAAATAATTTAAACATAAAAAGCTCAGAGATTTGGTATACTTCTCTGAGCTTTCATATTCTTTCATTAGTATTCTATTTTGTTGATTATATATTTAGAAAAATCTATTTTGCTTCTTCTATCCTTCAACGTATCAGCATTTATATTTAAATCTAACTTGTTATCATTATCACTTCTTAATAATATACCCTTTTTCTTTCCATAAGCCACTTTTAAACTATTTGACGGAACGAATAATACAACAAGTTCATTTTTCATATTATTATTTAAAATAAGCCACCAATCTTCTTCTAAGCACTTTTTTTGTGGATTTGCCCAAAACTCGTTATTATTTTCCTGCTTACAAGCATATGTCACATTTTTCCCAACATTTATTCCTTTATCTTGTAAATAATTTACCGCATCCTTTTTAGCTCTCTTCCCAATAGCTAATTTTGTATGTGAATCTACGGTATTTAGTATACTGTTTTTCTTAACTTCAGAAAAAACATTTATTCCTATCAACTGCATTAAGAATAATGCTTCTTCTAAATACTGATATAATACAACTTCTCTGAATTTATCTACTTTAATCTTATTACCTTTTTTCTTATTATCACTATCCAAACGGCCTACTTCTTCCGCTTTATTTATTAGCACAGCTTCTAAATAATCTATATCAGTACGAGTTAAATTATCATCTTTTGTTGACAGTATAACGACTCTTTCCCACCAATCTTTTCCGATAATATGGTTAGAAATACGCGAAGCTAAATCTGACGATTGTCCAATATAAACCATATTTTCTGATAATAGAAGATATACTCCATATTTTTTACATGCTTCAGTTGCAATTAAATCAGATACAGATTCACGTGGAGCTGAAAACAACTCTCCCGAATTCCAGTTTGAATCTTCTATACTGATAACTCCATTAAGATTTCCATCATATAATAAAAGGTTAATCGTTTTTGCCTTAGCATTAGCCATAAGAACACCCCTCACACAAAAAATATATATACATACTATCAAATATAATAACCATGATCAATAACTCCTACAGATATTTATAAATAACAAAAACCAGACCTACCCTAGTCGTAGATCTGGCTGACATCCTCCTATTTTATTTTACATTTTCGACGGCCGTTCAGAAAATGTAATTTGGTTGAAGAAAAACGCATTAATCTCAATTTTTTATCAGCCAAAACAGCTGTAAAGCAAAAAATGCAATAATGCGGAAGGCTGGGAGACCGCTTATTTACTAGCCTTTCCCGACTTCTTCTACATTATTACATGCTACCCAGTTGCTGATATAAGTAGTGCCTTATCTTCACCTTGTTCTCTTATCCTTTTCAGGTTATTGATAAAGTCCACCTGCATCGAATTAGGGGATAGCTTATACTGTTCAAGAGAAACAACAGGACTCGCCTCAGCAGCGAGTTTTCTCTGCTTCTTTATAGTTTGATATTTTGTTCTATATTCCTCTATGAAATCCTCATACTTACTTGTATGATTCTTATCTTCCCACAGCGCATCAAAAGCAGACTGGATGTTCTTATACATTTCACCTTCAGCTGTTGATACCATTTTGGTATTCCATTCTTTATTTACAGAAAGAGCTTTGCCGGTCATGTTAGAGCTTCCAATAATGAATGTATAAGTTTCATCACGCTTAAAGATATAGCCCTTTGTATGGAATCCGATTCTTTCGGTGTCAGGAGTTGCACCTGTTCCATCTTCTAATACTGTGTTTCCTTCACCTACAACTTCAGATCCGGATAACACTGCATCCTCATGGTACATACAAAGCTCGATATTCTTAAACTCTGCCAGCTTATCGAGAGCTTTAGGATCGGTGAACATGTTGTAATCAGTTGTAAGAACTTTTCCCGGAACACCTCTCTCTTCAAGTTCCTTAAATGTAAGAAGCAGTGGCTCGATTCCTCCAAGTGTTATAAATGCAACACTAAAAGTAAAGGAATCACATCTCTTTAGTTCTTCCTCTATCGATGTGAGTACCTTTACTCCCTTTGTATGGTCATTTGATATAAAATCCGGTTTATATGCAGCACTTGATTTATTGGTTGAATCAATAAATGCAGTGGTTGCACCGGATATAATTCTTTCAACATTCTTACTCATTGAATCATTTACCTCTTCAATATCAGCCCTTCACCCTTTGCCCACCGAAGGCATGTATAGATCTCGTGCCAGCCTTTACTCTTCCGCCCTGCAGGCTTCCCTTTGGAATGAAGAGCTCATCACCGGCATGTAGTACATATTCTTTTCCATCTATAGTTACGATATATTCTCCTTCTACACAGAGCATATATTC
>JAILEL010000208.1 GCA_024687845.1 Eubacterium sp. | reverse complement strand
ATTGTATCTTTGATATCTATCATCAGTGCTTGGGTGTGATCACCACTCTTCTGTAAGGCTCTTCTCCTTCCGAATGAGTAGTCACATATCTGTCATTCTGAAGAGCAGAATGGATGATCCTTCTCTCATAAGGATTCATGGGCTCGAGACTGACGGCTCTCCTTGTTCTCTTTACTTTGTATGAGAGATTCTTTGCCAGATTTTCGAGGGTCTTTTTTCTTCTCTCCCTGTAGTCCTCGGTATCTACCTTTACTCTTATGTATCCTCCCTTGCCTTTGTTCACTACAAGACTTGTAAGATACTGAAGAGAATCCAGGGTCTGTCCTCTCTTTCCGATGAGCACACCCATAGAAGGTCCGTCCAGATTGATGGCAAGAGATCCGTCCTCATCCTCGAATCTGATATTTTTGGTCACTTCGATCTCCATTGCCTTGAACACATCATCAAGGAACTTATCCACTGTAGCTATCACAGCTTCCTTATCGGCATCGGAAATGTCAGTTTTCTTTTCAGTTACAGGAGGTTTCCTGTCTGCCTTTTCGGTCACTCCGGAATCTATGGCTTTGCTCACTTCCTTTTCTGCAGACACAGGCTCGCTTCCCTCTTCTATAGGACGGGCCTTTATCACAGCAGGATGTGAATTGAGACCGAGGAAACCTGAACTTCCTTTATCGATTATCTCATAATCAAGACGGTCCGATGTTACGGTATATTTGGTGCATGCCTCTGTAATGGCATCCTCTATTGTCTTTCCGGAAAACTCTTCAAAATCCATTTTTATCTCCCTTCGTTATTCCTGTTGTACTCATCCACATATCTTATCTTGGAAGCAATACTTCCTTCCTTTTGATGATTTCTGTAGAATTCCTTTGCCTTTTCTATCTTTTCTTCTTTTTCTTTGTCCGACATTTCGGACAGCGCGGTCCTGGTAGAAGCAGATGCTGCTTTCTTCATCTGATTACCGTATGAGAGACCTTCCTTCTTCTGCTGTTTCTCTATCTTTTTCTTATTCTTCTCTATCAGGGCATCCATATCTATCTTATCAATATGCTTATTGATGATGACCTGCTGGATGGATCTTATCACCGCACCGGCTATCCAGTATATTCCCATACCACAGGGAAAAGTGAAACAGAAAAATGCAGATATAAGCGGCATGGTGGTATTCATCATTTTCATTGACTGCATCATGCTGTTATCGCCGTCACCGGTATTCTGCTGCTGAGGCATGAACAGAGTATTTATCCACTGAGTTAGAGCAGCAAGTACAGGTATCATCAATGCTCCCAGTATGAGCAGATACTTACCGCTCGCAAAAGAATCCTTGATAATGAATAAAGGAGTATCTCCTATATTCAGGCCGAGGAAGGTATTATATCTTGTGAACTGTTCATATACTGTATTGAAAGTATCAAACTGAGGATAATTTACAGCGATAGACTCCCACTCGGCACTTGAAGCCCTGTTCAGTATATCTATTATTCCGTTGGTCGTCGTGAAATCACTGGAAGACAGCTGCTTTGTCACCGCGAAAGTCTGAACGAATTCAGATGCACCCGGTGTACTGAGTATCTGCTCAGCGAGCGGCATCAGTGTTTCTTTTACCTTATCAACATATGCAGGCAGATTGTAGATAACCCTGTACAGAGCAAAAAGTATTGGCATCTGTATAACAAGCTGCACACATGATCCCGAAGGAGAAACTCCGTATTTCTTATATACGGCCTGTATCTCCTCATTCTGTTTCATCATGGAATCCTGATCTTTTTTGCCCTTGTATTTATCCTGGACAGCTCTTAATTCAGGACCCATTATTGCGCTGAGCTTACTGAACTTCTGCTGTCTGATCGTCAGCGGTGTCAGACAGAGATATATGATGATAGTGAAAATAATAATGGCGAGACCAATATTCGGTATCCCTATATTGTCGAGAAAATTAAATATAAGATTCATCAACATGCCAAGGATCTTGGCTATAGGACCGAGTATTGCCCCGTTATTCTGAGTTAATAATATTTCAGTCAATTACTCCTCCTAACCAATACATGGATATCTTCACCGACATTAAAAAATCTTTCGGGTACAGGATCAACCCCTCCTTTGGAAAAGGGATTACATCTCAATATTCTCCATGCAGTCAGGATAATGCCCTTTATGATACCATGCTTTTCCAATGCTTCTATCCCATAATTTGAGCATGACGGATAATAAGGACACTTAGTGCCCTTTACCGGAGAAATATACCTTTGATATGTCTTTATAAGATAAACCAGTGTTTTTTTCAATTTTGATGTATCTTTTGTTTCTTTGCGAGATAAATGAGCGATCTGTCGACATCCTGTCTCTTCAGTCTGACAATATCTTCTTTTATCTGAGGATTATTCTTTATCCCGCGTACTGTGATCACTATGTCCAGACCACTACTGAACATATCCTCATGTAATCTGTATGATTCTCTTATCAACCGCGTGAGTCTGTGTCTTACAACAGAATTACCTGTTTTCTTACTCACGGAAATCCCGAGTCTGTTATGATCAAGGCCGTTCTCCCGTATGAACATCACAAAGAATCTGTCTGCTTTGGCCCTTTTATTATTGTACACATCCCGGAATTGAAAATAATTCTTTAAGCTTTCGGTTTTTTTCAACGCGTAAAACAATGACCACACGCTATGTGCGGTCATAAGATCAAGCTGTCAGCTTATGTCTGCCCTTGCGACGACGAGCCTGTAATACTTTACGTCCGTTTGCTGTACTCATTCTTTTTCTGAATCCATGGACTTTGCTTCTTTGCCTTTTCTTAGGCTGGTATGTCATCCACATATCGTACCTCCTTATTATTCTGATCTGTATTAATAGCTGCAGATCCCGCTTATTACCCTGTTCACACGGAAAATAACGCGATAATTATATATAAATAAATAATAACAGTCAATAGATTATTATCACCATAATTTCCACAGTTGACGTAAAGTTATCAACAAATTGTGGATAAAAAGTTGATAAGTAGTTATTAATTACCCCATTTTGTGTGTTAATCAATATATTAAAAAGTTTATTAGTATTATGTGGATATTGTTGATAACTCCATAATCTTTTTTATTATAAATTATATATGTCAACTTTTAACAACGTTATCCACATTTCAATGTGGATAACTCTCCGTTTTGACCTTATCTTTATAAAATGATAGAATATTATGGATTATCATCATGGGAGAAATCTATCGTTATTATGGAAGATATCAATATAGTCTGGGAAGAAATAAAGAATAAAACAAAGATAGAATATGATATGTCAGATGCAGCATATCGTACCTTCATAGAACCTCTTACCATAGAATCCGAGAATGATAATGTATTAAAAGTGATCATTCCCTTCGATCAGTCTGAGGGAACAGGCATAGAATATTACAACAAAAAATATAAGACACAGCTGGAAGTCACTACCGAAGAGATAACCGGAAAAAGGTATGATATCGTTTTTGTTACACTCAAATCCACACCTTCGGAAGAAGATATCAAACCTGTTTCTTCCTATTATAATGTGACAGGCTTAAATCCTAAATATACATTCGATACATTCGTTGTAGGTAAGAATAACCAGTTCGCTCATTCTGCTGCTCTGGCAGTTGCCGATAACCCGGGTCAGGATTTCAATCCTCTTTTCTTATACGGTAATCCCGGAGTAGGTAAGACTCACCTCATGCATGCCATAGGACATTATATCTTAAACAATGATCCATCTAAAACTGTACTGTATGTTACCAGTGAATCTTTTACAAATGAAGTAATAAAGCATATCAGAGCACAGTCTACGGACAAGCTCAGAGAAAAATACAGAAATATCGACTGTCTTCTGTTTGATGATATACAGTTCATCATGGAAAAGAATTCCACACAGGATGAATTCTTCCATACCTTTAATGAGCTTCATTCATCAAATAAAGCCATTGTTATTTCTTCTGACAAGCCTCCAAAGGAGCTTGATAAATTCGAAGAAAGATTCATAACAAGATTCGAATCCGGACTCACAGCATCCATCGGATCTCCCGATTATGAGACAAGGGTAGCAATACTTCAGAAATACTCGGAAACATATAATATAAGTCTTTCAAATGAGATCATAGATTATATCTCTACAAATATTAAGAACAACATAAGAGAACTGGAAGGAGCTTTCAATAAGATAATAGCTCTTAAAAAGCTGGGTAATAATGATATAGATCTGGATATAGTCAAAAATTCAATATCAGAATATATTTCCACCAGCGAATCAAAGAGAATATCGATGGAAGATATAATAAAAGTCGTATGTGAATATTATAACGTCACCATTGATGATATTAATTCAAAGAAGAGATCTCAGGATATAGTACATCCCAGACAGGTTGCTACCTGGCTATGCAGAAATATGACAGAAAATTCACAGGATATGGTAGGTAAAGCTGTAGGCAACAGAGATCATTCCACTGTTATTAACAGTATAGACAAAATCAACAAAGAGATAGCATCGGATACCAATACAAAAAGAGAGATAGATGAGATCAAAAAGATAATAGAACAACAATAAATCAACATCTTATTTTTATTATGATCACAATAAATAAAGGCATTAACAAAGTTATCAACAAATCAACAACACCTACTACTTATACTATTAATAATAATAAATAATATATATATGCATTAAAGGAGCGAAGCTCACGAAAGAGGTTAAACATGGAAATCTATTGTTCAAAGAACGATCTTGTTAATTCAGTAAACATAGCATCAAAGGCAGTTCCTACCAGAACAACGATGACTATACTTGAATGTATACTCATCACAGTATCAAACGGTAAGATCACATTGACCTCTAATGATACTGAGATAGGTATAGAAACAGAGCTTAAGGGAGATATTAAAGAAAACGGTATTGTAGCTATCGATGCAAAGCTTTTTTCTGATGTTGTAAGAAAGCTTCCTGAAGGTATAGTTCATATAAAGAGCGGATCTGACAATATAGTAAATATCCATTGTGAAAAATCAAAGTTTTCAATAGCCGGTAAAGATGGAAACGAATTTCCTTATCTTGAGGATGTTGAAAAAAATGATTTCATAACGATATCCCAGTTTACATTAAAAGAAGTCATCAATCAGACTATATTTTCAATAGCTCAGAATGATAACAATAAAGTAATGACAGGAGAGCTGTTTGATATAAATGAAAATAGACTGAGGGTAATATCCTTGGACGGTCACAGGATATCAATAAGAAATATAGAATTGAGACAGAGCTATCCTTCAATGAAGGTTATTATTCCCGGAAAGACTCTGAGTGAGATAAGCAAGATATTGTCAGGAAAGATAGAGAATGTTGTAAACATTTATTTTACAAATACAAATGCTGTATTTGAATTTGATAATACAGTAGTTGTATCAAGACTCATTGAAGGTGAATACTTCGATGTGGATAAGATGATATCCAATGAATATGCCACCAAAATAAAGATAGATAAGAAAGAGCTGGCAGACTGTATAGACAGAGCTACTCTTCTTGTAAAAGAAAATGACAAGAAGCCCGTGATAATATCCATCACCAACGATGAGCTGGAGCTTAAGATAAATTCTCCTATAGGAGCAATGGATGAGACAATATCCATAGAAAAAGATGGATCAGATCTGATGATAGGTTTCAATCCCAGGTTCCTGCTTGATGCTCTGAGAGTTATAGAGGATGAGAAGATAGAGATATATTTCATGAATTCAAAAGCGCCTTGCTATATTAAGGATGACAATAACAGATATAACTACATGATACTTCCCATCAATTTCAATACGGTAGGATGATGGAAGAATTCAGACTCAGAGAAGGTGAAGATCATATAAAGCTTGGTCAGTTGTTAAAGGCCTGCAATATGGTGTATTCCGGAGCAGAGGCTAAGACAGTGATAAATGAAGGTCTTGTAAAAGTAAATGAAGAGGTGTGTGAATTAAGAGGAAAAAAAATCCGTAAAAATGATGTAGTCATTTTTGATGAGAAGGAAGTAAGGGTTGTTCAATGACAATAGAATACCTTGAGCTTTCCAATTACCGCAATTACGATGAGATACATATAGATTTTTCTCCAAATACAAATATATTCTTCGGAGATAATGCTCAGGGAAAAACAAATATACTTGAATCTGTATATATCACCGGAACCACAAAGTCCCATAGAGGAAGTCATGATTCGGAGATCATTTCTTTCGGAAAAGATTATGGAGTGATAAGGGCATTATTCAATAAAAATGATGTCAGTTACAAGATAGGTATACAGCTGAGAAAAGAAAAAAGAAAGGCTATATCTATTAACGAATCTCCGATAAAGAAGGCTGCCGATCTGCTGGGAATAGTAAATGTGGTACTCTTCAGTCCCGAGGATCTCCAGATAATAAAAAGCGGGCCGGATAAAAGACGAAGGTTTATTGATATGATCCTTTGTCAGGTAGACAAGGAATATCTTTTTTCTCTTTCTTCCTACAACAAAATTGTAGATCAGAGAAACAAGCTGCTGAAAAGTCTTAAAAACAACACGGATATAAAAGATACTCTTGAGATATGGGATGATCAGCTGGTCAGATACGGATCCGATATCATCCGGAAAAGAAAAGAGTTCATAGAAAAGCTCAATGAAAAAGTATATCCGATACACAGCAGCCTGACAGGAAACGACGATAAGATAGATATCATATACAACTGTAATACAGACAGTGAGGGATACAAGGAAAAAATAAAAGAGAATCTTGAAAAAGACATAAGATTCAAAAGCACATCTACCGGTCCCCACAGGGATGATATAAAGATAAATATAAAAGATATAGATGTGAAAAAATTCGGATCTCAGGGACAGCAGAGGACTGCGGCTCTTTCACTGAAGCTTGCGGAGATAGAGATAATAAAAGAATACACGGGAGACACTCCGATCTTACTGCTTGACGATGTATTGTCGGAGCTGGATATGAATAGACAGAAATATCTGCTGGAAAATCTCGGGGATACACAGACAATAATAACCTGTACCGGACTTGATGAATTTGTTAACAACAGATTTGAGATAAACAAATGTTTTAAGGTGAGCAGAGGAAGCATACAAGAGGTAAACAATGAGTGACGTTGAAAACAGAGAAAAAACATCGGATGAGATGAGAGAAGACATATCAACAGCAAATGTTGAATATGGTGCCGATCAGATACAGATACTTGAAGGACTGGAAGCGGTAAGAAAACGTCCGGGAATGTATATAGGTACCACATCCAGCAGAGGACTTCACCATCTTGTATATGAGATAGTGGATAATTCGGTGGACGAAGCTCTGGCAGGGGTATGCGACAACATCCATGTATGGATAAATCAGGATAATTCCATAACAGTGGAAGACAACGGAAGAGGAATACCTGTAGGAATAAATCACAAGGCAGGGAAGTCGGCACTTGAAGTGGTATTTACAGTGCTCCATGCCGGAGGAAAGTTTGGCGGAGGCGGATACAAAGTATCCGGAGGACTCCACGGTGTGGGTGCATCCGTAGTTAACGCCCTGTCCGAGTGGCTCACCGTAAATGTATATACTGACGGAAAGATATATGAAGAGAGCTTCTCCAGGGGAAACATCACCAAGGAGCTTACAGTCATAGGTGAGTGTGAAGAAGATAAACACGGTACCAAGGTGACCTTCCTTCCCGATAAGGAGATATTCAAGGAGACCCAGGTATATGATTTCAAGGTGCTCAGACAGAGACTGAGAGAGACAGCCTTCCTTACCAAAGGACTCAGGATAGATCTTCATGATATGAGAGAAGGTCAGGAGAGAGATGAATTCTTCCACTATGAGGGTGGTATAAAAGAATTCGTTAAATATCTTAACAAGGCATCCAATGCACTGTATGAAAATGTCATATATTTTGAAGGAATGAGAAACAAGATATATATAGAGATCGCCATGCAGCACAACGATACCTATAATGAGAATTCACTCTCCTTCGTAAACAACGTGAACACTCCCGAAGGAGGAATGCATCTGACGGGATTCAGGAATGCCATTACCAAAACCTTTAATGACTATGCGAGAAATGCAAAGATCCTCAAGGATAATGAAGAGAATCTGACTGGAGAAGATATAAGAGAAGGTCTGACATCGGTAGTATCCATCAAGGTAGAGGATCCGCAGTTTGAAGGACAGACGAAGCAGAAGCTGGGTAATGCCGAGGCAAGGACAGCAGTGGAGTCACTGCTTTCGGAGCAGCTCACCTATTATCTGGAGCAGAATCCCAATGTGGCAAAGATAATCTGCGAAAAGAGTGTACAGTCCCAGAGAGCAAGGCTCGCAGCAAGGAAGGCAAGAGATCTGACAAGAAGAAAGTCAGCGCTTGACGGTATGTCTCTTCCCGGTAAGCTGGCAGACTGTTCCGATCCCGATCCTTCACATTGTGAGATATTCATAGTGGAGGGAGACTCCGCAGGTGGATCTGCAAAGACTGCCAGATCCAGAGCCACTCAGGCAATACTGCCGCTCAGAGGAAAGATACTGAATGTGGAGAAGGCCAGACTGGACCGTATCTACGGCAATGCAGAGATCAAGGCAATGATCACGGCATTCGGCACAGGCATACATGATGACTTCGATATATCAAAGCTTCGTTATAACAAGATAATAATAATGACCGATGCCGATGTGGACGGTGCGCATATAGCCACTCTTATGCTCACTTTCCTTTACAGGTTCATGCCGGAGCTTATTAAACAGGGACATGTATTCCTTGCCCAGCCACCTCTTTATAAGCTGGAAAAAAATAAAAAGACCTGGTATTGCTATTCGGATGATGAGCTTAATAATATCTTAAACGAAGTCGGACGTGACCAGAGCAACAAGATCCAGAGATATAAAGGACTTGGAGAGATGGATGCAGACCAGCTCTGGGAGACCACCATGGATCCGGAAAAGAGGGTTCTGCTTAAGGTTGTGATGGATGAAGAGGATGAAGCCTCCGTAAATGTGACTTTCCAGACCCTGATGGGAGATAAAGTTGAGCCCAGAAGGGAATTTATAGAGCAGAATGCCAAATTTGTAAAGAACCTCGATATTTGATCTGCATAAGGCAGTAAAGATATACAGAAAGGAAGATATATGGAGGATAATGTATTTGACAGAATAAGCGAAGTCGAC
>JAILEL010000005.1 GCA_024687845.1 Eubacterium sp. | reverse complement strand
TATAATGAAACATTTCAGCGTAACAGTGATATAGGCAGAACCAATAATCAGACATTTGTAAATATCCCATATGGCAGACTGCGTGAAAAACTCGAATATCTTTGTGAGCTTAATGACATAGAATTCGTAAAACAGGAAGAAGCCTATACATCAAAGGCTTCCTTCTGGGATAAAGACGTTATTCCTGTATATAATAACGATAATCCTAAAGAGTACGTATTCAGCGGTAACAGAGTACATCGTGGTCTTTACAGAACATCTGATGGATCTACATTTAATGCAGATGTAAACGGAGCATTAAACATACTACGCAAAAGTAGCGTTGTGGACTTATCAGTCCTATACGGTAGGGGCGAAGTGGACACGCCCATAAGAATAAGGGTTGCCTAGTAATAGGTGGAAACTTAAATACCAAACTTCTTAAACGGAGATATATTTCTCCTAGAAGCTCGTCACTTTAGTGATGAGAGGTTCACTTACAGTTTCATTTCATCAATATCATTTCCGTTAACATCACGTAAAACAACTTCTGTAACTATCATATTATCCATATTAAATCCAACATTATCACAAGCTTCAAGCCAACAATCAAATGCTTTTCCTGCGGATTTCTCTTTAGTCACGAAATACATATAACTTTCGTGACTAAATTCAATCTTTAGTTCATTCATATCCACACCTCCCTTAAAAACCTTGTTTTATCTAATACCCTATGCACCTTGCTAGTTCGTTATCTCCGTCAATCGCTTGCCAATAGTCACTTGGCTCATTGTATTCGTCTCGTGGATCAACGAACTGATATAACTCCGATTCTTGTTCTTCGGATATAACATAGTCTTCGTATAAACCATATATACAACCAATTATATATTTAGGACTCATTCCATCATTCATCAGTTCCTCGCATTTTTCCTTTACAGTTTTCATTTGTTCATCAGTTATATATTCTTCGTCATCGTCATCGTATATATAACGCATATCCTCATTCTTCATATAATCACCTCTCCTCAATTTTTGGTTTTATTAGCACTGTTCACAGAAATTGTGATATTCCTTCGGATCATTCAACTTTGACGCTGCAATTATAAGCTCTGCAAACATGACAGTGTTTATGTATGCATCCGCCTTCTTCTATAAGGCTGAGAAACTTATCTGCATCATCTGCCTTTCTTGGTCTAAATTGAATCTCTACGAATCGCTTTCCGTCTGTATTTTCTTTATATTGTATATTCATACTTTTACCTCTCGATCAGCTGTCTTATCTAATTTATAATCTTTCATACATGCCTCGTATCCTTCACCAAACTTATCTTCTGCTTTCATGTCGAGCATTTCATCTACTGGGTAAAGATACCAGGTGTCACCCTCTTCGTAATACTCTTCTGGTACATCTTCTGTTACTGGAAAATCCATTAAAAATCTTCCGAACTCCCCCTCTTTTTCCATTGCTTCATATGCTTCTCTCTGTGAGATGTTACCACGCTTTTTTGTAAGGCGGAAAAATTGACGGTTGTGAAAATCTACGCCTTTTTCTATAGTTATTTTTGCCATGTACATGTCTCCTTTTTCTATATTATCTTTGATTTGCTTTGTTATATACATTATACCACATTTTGCTTATTTTGTAAATATAAACAGCATGTTTTGAGTCCAATTTTCCGAGATAATTACTTGATATTGTTTTTCTGCACTTTGGATAATCTATAGATAAGATGCTCATATAATTGACATTATATACAATATATGTTATAATATTATAAATTGTTATAAACGGGAGGGTTTTAAGAATGGAGCTTCGTCCAAAAGAAGATATTAAGTTTTTTCCATTAAAAAGAACAGAAACAGAATTGTGGTATTTTAATGGTAAAAAAGTAATAAAGGAAAGTATTGAATCCGCATATCAAAAATACGGACTTAAATTTGTTAAATTTGAAGAGTTCGCTGAAAAAGGAACGAGAAATGAACATGTTACTGATGTCAGATATATTCTTATGGGGATCTGTGACAGATTTCCTGCAATGAGTGGAACATATGTTCTTCAACAGCAGATACCTGCGGATGATTATGTATATATTTTCAGTGATGATGATTATATTTCTGATATTGCAGTATATTTTTCAGAGCTGGTGAAAGAAGAAGACAGCTACGAAATGCTCGTGAAAAAAAGTAAGGCAGCTGCTATCAGATACGAACAGATGAAACAGATAGTGAAATAATATATTTTTAAAACCCCGGAGATATGATATTTTTGAACTGACTAGAAATACTGGATTTGAAGTATCAAAGGGGAGTATCGGTGAATGTTGGATCCGTTCATGTAAAGGAGTGGTGGAGTTATGAAGAGTAAGCCGATAGTTATGAATCATTTTTCGACAGTGCATACTTCATTTTTGATAGATTTTTCATTTGATAATAATATAACTATACTTATGGGAGATTCTGGAACCGGTAGATCTGCATCATACTCATTTATAAAAGAATGTATGTCCATAAATCCTGATATTCTTTGTATAAATTATTTGGATTATCAAAAGAATATTGGAGAGATGATCAAGTCGGTAACAGGTAAACTTATCGTGATAGATAATGCAGATGTTCTTCTGGATGATAATATTAGAAAGCACATTGCACTTGATGATAAGAATCAGTATCTAATCATTGGAAGAAATCCCAAGAACCTCTTTACAACAAAAGAGAACCTGTATGAACTAACTTCGGAGAAGAAGGGAGAACAGACAGTTTTGAGATTAAGAAGCTACCTGCATGCATGTTGAATTAAATATGTTTTGTATTTTTTTATAATAAAAATTGTCTCATAATGCACCTATGCCTTTTTTTCTCCTAAATTATATTCACAAATAGGAGATAATCAATGACTGCACTTATAAGTGTCCGGTATATTAGTGTCCATTTTGATCCGGGGTACAGCTTTTTGTAACAGTCTTATATAATCTTAAAATCATGAGAAATGATCTCATATGCCATTATTTCGTCAACTGTATGCAGTCCGGCATAATAATTTACGATATTATCAAGAGGTATTCTTTCAAT
>JAILEL010000206.1 GCA_024687845.1 Eubacterium sp. | reverse complement strand
AGAGAGATTTTAAGAAAAGTTCGAAGACAAATATATTACAGTTTCAGAAAATACTTGAAAAATATGGAATTAATGTTACTATTAGGAGAGGTATGGGTCGAGATATTGATGCGGCCTGTGGACAGCTCAGAAGAAAGTATGGTGTTATAAAGTGATATCTACTGGTAGAACAGACAAAGGTAGAAAAAGAAGCACAAATCAAGATAGTATATATATAAGTGAGACACCTGTGGGGCCACTTCCGAACCTGTTTATTGTGGCAGATGGTATGGGTGGACATGCAGCAGGAGATTTTGCGTCGAGATATGCTATCAGTGTTGTGATTGATTTTATTCGTAAATCTACAGTCAGAAGTCCTATATCGCTTCTGAGGCGTGCGCTTGTTTTTGCAAGTAATGAACTCTATAAAGAGGCAGAAAAAGATAAAGACAAGATGGGAATGGGTACTACAATGGTAGTGGCTGTTCTGGTTGAAAATGAATTATATGTGGCGAATATCGGCGACAGTCGTTTATATATTATTAATGATGATATAAAACAGATCACGATGGATCACTCTCTGGTTGAAGAGTTAATAAGAAATGGACAGCTTGAGAGAAATAAGGGAAGGAATCATCCGGAAAAGAATATTATTACAAGAGCTATGGGTTCAAGAGATGAAGCTATGCCGGATTTCTTCCAGATAACAGTTGAAGAAGGAGATAAGATACTCCTTTGTTCAGACGGATTATCGAATATGGTAGAAGATGATGAAATAAAGGACATAATCACGGACAATACCAAACTGGAAGATTCAGTATCTTCATTGATTAACAGAGCTAATTATTATGGTGGAAATGATAACATTTCTGCGATAATAATCTCCATATAGAGAGGTGTATTTTAAGATGTTAAAACCTGGAACAATACTTGATGATAGGTATGAAATAATAGATGTTGTCGGAACCGGTGGCATGTCCACGGTTTACCGTGCTAAGGATGAGAGACTGAAAAGGTTTGTTGCTATAAAGGTACTGAAGTCTGATTATAGTAATGACCAGAATTTTGTTTCCAAATTCCGTGCAGAGGCTCAGTCTTCAGCTGGTCTTACTCATCCAAATATAGTAAGTGTTTATGATGTCTGCGAGGACGATGGAAGATATTTTATCGTAATGGAACTTGTTGAGGGCATTACTCTCAAGGAATATATCAATCTTAATGGCAGACTTGGAATGAATCAGGCAATAGATTATTCTATTCAGATTGCATCCGGCCTTGAGGCTGCACATGAACACCATGTGATTCATAGAGACATCAAACCGCAGAATATTATTGTTTCCAAAAGTGGAATTCTTAAGGTTACTGATTTTGGAATCGCCAAAGCAGCAACCTCTACAACTATGTCTACTACAGGAATCGGTTCTGTTCACTACATCTCACCTGAACAGGCAAGAGGAGGATACTGTGATGAGAGAAGTGATATTTATTCACTTGGTATCACAATGTATGAGATGGTTACAGGCAGAGTACCATTTGAAGGTGATACAAATGTAGCAATAGCTCTCATGCAGATTCAGAATGACATGATTCCGCCAAGACAGCTCTATAAGGATATTTATCCAAGCTTTGAGAAGATTATTCTTAAATCTACACAGAAGAAGCCTGAAAGAAGATATCTTACGGCTGCAGCTCTTATAGCTGATCTGAACAGGGTAAAAGCAAATCCTAATATAGATATTATTGTAGCTCCTGCAACTGTATCGAAATCACCTACTCAGAGATTCACAGAGGAGGATCTCCAGAGAATAAAGAATGGAAGCTATGTAAAGGGTTATAATGAATACGGACAGGGTAGATTTGATAACCAGGGAAATGAGTATCAGCCTGGTAACTATCAGAATTATTCTGGAAATGGTTATCAGAATGGTGAGTATTCTGGAAATGGCTATCCAAATGGTCAGAATTATCAGGGAAATGGATACGCAGGTGCAGGATATCAGGGCGGCCAAAATGGCAGCTATGCTAATGGTCAAAATAATGGCTATCCAAATGGCCAGAATTTCCAGGGAAGTCCACAAGGAAATGGTGGAAGAGGTATGTCTTCCGAAGTTACTCCTGACATGAGCAGGATAAATGCACTGTTCAATGAACCAGATGAAGATTTTTATGATGACGAACCAGAAATAAATTACAACACGAGTCCTGGTGGTGGTCAGAAGCAGTCAATTAAACGAGTATCTGATGACTACGATGATGGTGATGATAACGTTGGATACGAATATAAAAGTAAGAAGGAAAAACCTAAAAAGACTCAGTCTGATTCTGACGATGTAGATCCAAAGCTGGAAAAAGCTGTTATGATAGGAGGTATTGTGGCAGCAGTTATCGTGGCAGTGATAGCATTTGTCATAGTTGGCGGAGCTATGGGATGGTTTGATTTTGGTAGTAAGAAGGAAGATTCAAAACAGGAAGAAACTACTACTCAGGTAGCATCAGAGGCTACTACCGAAGATGCAAATCTTGTAAAGATGATCAATATAGTAGGTCTTTCAGAGAAAGCTGCTGAGAAGGATCTTAAGGCTGCCGGACTTCTTAACTATCAGTTTGTTCAGCAGAATTCTGTTGATGTTAAGGAAGGCTATGTTATCAGCCAGAGTGTTGCTGATGGTGAGCAGATATCTAAGGATACTCAGATTATAGTTACTGTTAGTGCTGGTGCAGAGGAGCTTACAATCACTGATGTAAGAAATATGCCAGAAGATGATGCTTATGAACTTCTTAAAAATCAGGGCTTCAAACCAAATCGTTCATATAAGTCAGATGACGAAGTAGAAGATGGAAAAGCTATTTCTACTGATCCAGCTGCAGGTACAGTTGCAAGAGCTGGAGATACAGTAACAATCTATGTTAGTCAGGGTAAGAAAGAAAAAACTGTAGCAGTTCCTGATCTTACAGGTTATACAGAAGCTGATGCAAGTGCAAAGCTTGAGAATCTTAAGCTTGTTCTTGGAACAGTTTCACAGGAGTTTAACTCTGAGATTGCAGAGGGATGCGTTATCAGACAGGATGTTTCTCCAAATACAGAAGTTAAAGAGGGGACTCAGGTTGGTATTGTAATCAGTAAAGGAGCTGAGAGCAAAACCTATAGAGGTACAGTTATTGGAAATATCATGACTACAGATGTAGATATTGCTGCTGAGACTGTTACAGTTAGTGTATATATTACAGATGCTGAGGGAACTCATGTTATAGCAGATGGAGTTCAGGCATTTGGTGGTTCATGTGACATTAATGGATCAGTTGGAGATCTTAAGAGCAATGACGGTACAATTATTTTTACTGTAATTGATGGAGACGGAGCTGATGTTACTGCATTTTTCAGTTCATCACTGACTCTTTCATATGCGGATGAGTGATATGATACTTAAGGGAAGAATTATTAAAGGAATTGGCGGCTTCTACTATGTAGATGCCGCTACTCCTTTTCTTTATGAATGCAGAGCCAGAGGTGTGTTCAGGAAGAAGGGGCAGAATCTTCTGGTTGGAGATATGGTTGATATTGAACCAACCTCTGAGGATGAGACTAAGGCATTTCTTGTGGGAGTGCACGAAAGAAAGAGTGAGCTGATAAGACCTGCAGTAGCAAATGCAGATCTTGCAGTTTTGATTTTCTCTGCCTGTTCACCTGATCCGAATCCGGGACTTATAGACAGATTTCTTGTTAACATGGAAATTCAAAAAATGGAAACGGTTCTCTGTCTTAGCAAGATTGATCTTGTGAATGAAGATGAAATAGAAAGAATTGTTTCGCCATACCGAGATGCCGGATACCATGTGATTACATTTTCCAGCAAAACTCAGGAAGGAATAGATGAGATAAAGGATTATCTTAAGGGCAGAATGGCTGTTTTGTCGGGTCCTTCCGGGGTTGGTAAATCTTCACTTATTAACAGTCTTTTATCTGAGAACAAGATGGAAGTTGGGGGGATAAGTGAGAAGATTGGAAGGGGCAAGAATACCACTAGGCATGCGGAAGTAATTAAGCTCATGGAGGACACATTTGTCATTGATACTCCAGGATATAGTTCTATAGAAGTTCTATGTCAGGAGGAGACAGAGCTTGATATGTATTTTAAAGAATTTGATGAATTTCTAGGTAATTGCAGATTCAGAGGCTGTGTTCATATAGCTGAACCGGACTGTGCTGTAAGAGGTGGAGTTCAACAGGGAAAAATTACGGAGATTAGATATAATAGCTATAAGGAGATATACGAAAGTATAAAATCCAGGAGGAGATGGTAATATAATGGGGACGATAGTGAATCATCTTGCACCATCCATGCTGTCTATAGATTTTGGACACATGGAAAGGGATTTAAAAAGGGTATATGCAGCAGGGGCACGAATAATCCATGTGGATGTTATGGACGGAGATTTTGTGCCTAATATTTCCTTTGGACCACCGGTCATAAAATATGTCAGGAAAGCACTTCCTGATGCATTTTTGGATGTACATATGATGGTTAGGGAACCGGTGAGATATTTGGATGTTTTTAAGAATACAGGCGCAAATGGAATTACTATCCATTATGAAGCAACTGAAGATGTGGCAGGCAGTCTTGAGAAAATTAAACAAGCAGGACTAAAATGTGGGCTTGCAATAAAGCCAGGAACACCTTTTACAGATATTTTAGAGTATATTGAGCCTTATCTGGATATGGTACTTGTTATGAGTGTAGAACCTGGATTCGGTGGTCAGAAATTCAAGATAGAAACACTGGATAAGATCTCTGCTATTAGAAAATATGCTGATTCTATTGGGAAAGATATTGATATTGAGGTAGATGGAGGAATCAATGTGGATAACCTTCAGTCTATACTCGATGCGGGAGCTAACGTTATAGTTGCCGGCTCACAAATATTTGAAGGCGATATAGAAAACAGGGTTGAACAGTTTTTTAACATAATAAGAGCATAGGCACCTATGAGCAGTTACAAAAATCATAAGAATACAGGGTGATATAAATGGAAATCCTTCTTATAGCCGGTGGTACGGTAGATAGTGAACAATTGAAAGAACAATGGAGAGCCTTAAAAGCTCCATATGTAATTGGTGTTGACAGAGGGGCAGTTACGGCCCTTGAAAATAATATTAAGGTAGATAAATCTATCGGAGATTTTGATTCGGTTTCAGAAGCAGAGAGGGTTGTAATTAATACATTTTCAGATGTTGAAGAACTCTGTCCTGAAAAGGATGATACTGATACAGAGCATGCTCTAAGGTTTGCTCTATCTCTTAGTCCGGAGAAGATTATTATGATGGGCTGTACAGGCAGCAGACTTGATCAGACATTTGCAAGTATAAGGCTTCTTAAACTGGCAAAGGATAAGAACATCGATTGCTGTATCCTAGATTTGAATAATCGTATCAGAGTAGAAAAGGGTACATTTATTATTACAAAAAAAGATATTTTTGGAAAATATATTTCAGTGCTTCCTTTTGGTGATATAGCTGAGGGAATCAAAGAAACAGGTTTTAAGTATGAAGTGAATAATCTTACACTTACTGCTGAACTTGCACAAGGAGTCAGCAATGAGCTTGTAAAGGATGTTGGGATGATATCCTGTAAGGATTATTTTATCGTTATGGAGACAAGGGATTAGATGGATATACGAAGGTTTTCATTAGGGGAAAAAGTATCAGCCATTAATCTGGGATTATATACTACGGTTTTCCTGGTGGGATTTGTTGGCGTTATTGTGCTGCCCTTTTACCTGTATCTATTTGGTGCCGGTGTCTTCTGGGAGTTTCTGGGTATAGCTGTATGTATGCTTGTCATCTGGAATCTTGAAGCATATAGATTGATGAGATATGCAAAAAACAACAAAGATATAATGTCCATTCCAGGATATTTTACGAAAAGATTCAGAGATCACAGATGGTTTATGCGGATGCTGGTTTCGGTTGAGATTATTATTCTATCTTTAGTTATAATGGCTCTTATCACTAAAGAAATGACCTTGGTTTTCAATACTATTTTTGGTCAGCCTTTCCGTTATATGTCTCTTGCAGTAGTGGTCGTTGTTGCAATAGCTCTTGGACTTTTTGGAATTGAATATATATATAAATCAGCTGTATATAAGGCGGTTATCATTATGATTACCGTAATCTCTGTATTTATTTATATGTTTTCACAGCTTGGGATATATCAGCTTGTAAAAAATATTATGAGCACGCTTGTTACAGGAAGTGTAAGCGAGTATATGAATATCCTTTATCATAATGGTAAAATGCTTGAAGTTTCGGACCTTATATCACTTGCTTCCATGGGAACCCTTTCCTCTGGAATGCCTTTCATACTGAATAGTTTTTTCGCAGTTGATAATTCTAAAAAGATAAGTACTGGAAAGAAAATAATGGTAGTATATATCCTCCCGTTTTTTATTGGTGCTGCCGGGATGGGCGGGATATCAAGAGGATATTTATACCCGGAAGCTGTTACCAGATCATTATCAGAATATATAAAGCTTGTATTCTTAAGTCTTAAGAATTCTGGGGGCGTTGGAAATGTAATAGCATACCTTTACATCATTTCTATTTTTATTGCATTTATTTCGGCGATTGAGGGCTCACTTAATGCAGTTTCAACAGTTATTCTTGAAGATATTTTGAATAAGGGAAGAGTAGTTCATATCAGAAAAAAGAATGAGCCTAAAGTGATTGTCTGGTGCTGTATTTTTGTAGGAGTTGCAGTAGTACTGCTTAGTGAAATTATAGGTTCTTTTTCGATAAGTACTATAACTGTATTTATTGGAACTATGGGTTGTTCAATATCTCCGGTGGTTTTTATGTCACTTGTTTGGAAGAGAATGAACAAGTATGGATGCATTGCCGGACTTGTTTCGGGACTTGTCAGTGTGCCTCTTTTTAAGTACGCCCTAATTTTCGGAGGTGAGAGTGGAAGAATTACTCTCTGTGATCTTCTGGGAGTGAATTCGGTGGTGCCTTCAATAATTGTGTCTTTCAGTATGATAATCCTGTTTTCACTTTTAACACCGGATGTGTCAAAAAAAGCTAAAGACGAATTCATGAATGTAAGAAACAGAATAGAACAGTAAGCTTATATCTGTAGATGGGGATAAAAAACAAGAGAAAAACACCCCGTTTCAAACCGGGGTGCTTAACGTATACACTATTCATAGGGTGAGAGAGTTATGAAAAATCTATAATTTGAATATAATACCCAAATATGAACAAACTATTAACAAATAGATAAAAAATTGTAAAAAGTTATGTTAACAGTGCTGTTTTTTTAGATATAATTTGAGTGAAAATAAACTATAACTTGTGTAGTATATATGTTATAATATCTAAATATGGGTTTGCTATTCACGGTTTCATGTGACAGGAAACACGACCTTCTGAAAGATTTTGGAGTTATGTGAATAGTATAGTAAGTGTAAAATGCTTATAACGGGAGGTTGTTATCGTGGCAAAATATAAGAATGCAAAGCAGGACTTTGCTCAGGCTGTAAGTCAGCTTACTCAGGATAGTGGTGAGAAGACCATCGTGGATGAGCTGAAGGAAAAAGTTGAAGAAGAGGTTGGAGAGCTCCTGATGGAGGAAAAGGTACAGACTGAAGAAAGAAAGTCTGATACTTCAGAAGTAGTTAAAAATTTAGAGGATGTTACGGAACTTACTATTGGAAATGATTCTGATATAAACGCTGGTAATATTCTAACCAATACTCCAGCGGATGAAGATGAATATAATTCAGATAGTAATTTAGATAGTAATTCAGATATAGAATCAGATAAAGATTTAGATAAAGAATCAGATAAAGTTTCAGGGGATAGTTCAAAAAATAAATCAAAAAATGATTCAAATAATAAATCTGTTAATAATTCGAACGGTATAGATAAAATATTTAATGAAAGAATAGAGAGAAGTATTAATATGTCTGGAAAAGGTTTAGGAGAGCTAGAGAAAGAAATACATACCAATGACGAGATTCTTGGAATTGGAGAAGATACAACCTATATAACAAAAGGAACAACAATAAGTGGAAATATAGATAGTGATAGCGATGTTGAGGTTCTTGGAAGGGTTGATGGAAATATCAGATGTACAGGAAAGCTCATAGTTGGTGGACGTGTTGTTGGTGACATCGATGCGGGAGATTTCTATGCTGAGTCAGCCAATATATCCGGAGAAATAAGATCACAGGGAACAGTCAAGATAGGTGTGGGCTCTGTGACAATAGGAAATATCTCCGCAGAAACAGCGGTTATAGCCGGAGCTGTAAAGGGAGATATAGATATAAAAGATTCAGTTGTTATAGATTCTACTGCTATAGTAGTAGGAAATATCAAATCAAAATCAGTACAGGTCAACAGTGGTGCAATTGTTGATGGATTCTGCAAGCAAGTTTATTCAGATACTGATTTAGATAAGTATTTTAACAGCGGAATTGAAGACCTTAATTAATTGAAAAGTGTTATCTTATTTTGAGGTAATCATTATAAAACATGAGGAGTAAAAACATGGAATTCAAACGTATCTTATTAAAACTCAGCGGAGAGGCTCTTGCGGGCGATAAGCATTTTGGATTTTCCGAAGAAGAAGTTTCAAGAGTTGCTGGAGAAGTAAAGAAAGTAGTAGATAAAGGAATTCAGGTTGGTATCGTAATCGGCGGTGGAAATTTCTGGAGAGGCAGAAGCTCAAATGATATGGACAGAGTAAAGGCTGATCAGATCGGAATGCTGGCTACTGTAATGAACTGCATTTATACAGCTGATGCATTCAGACGTGCAGGTATGAAATGCCGATTAATGTCGCCTTATGCAATAGGTGATGTAACAGAGCTTTATGTAAGAGATAAGGCTGTTGAAGCAATGGAAGCTGGAGAGGTTGTTTTCTTTGCAGGAGGATCAGGACATCCATATTTTTCAACAGATATGCCTACAGTACTCCGTGCTATTGAAACTAACTGTGATGTAATTCTTTCAGCCAAATCAATTGATGGAGTTTATGATAGTGATCCAAATATCAATCCGGATGCTAAGAAATACGATACAATGCAGATGTCTGATATAGTAGATCAGAAGCTTGGTGTTATTGA
>JAILEL010000461.1 GCA_024687845.1 Eubacterium sp. | reverse complement strand
AATGAAACGACGAAAAATATATTTTATAATTCTAATGATGCTTCTGCTTTCCATATGGTGTTGTTTCAGCCTCCTGCAGCTTCTGTTCATACTCAGCTTCTGACATAGTATCAGAACTGTCTGATGTTTCTTTTGAACAGCCCCCTATAGAAAGCAGAAGCATTAATAGAATTATAAAATATATTTTTCGTCTTTTCATTATTCTCTCTTATACAATAAATTAATAAGGTACAATGTGATACGTAATACACGATATCCATTGTACCTTATTAATGTAATATTTTAAAGTAATTATGCTATCCTTTTACAGCACCTGCTGTTACCCCTTCAATAATGCTCTTTTGGCAAACCATGTAGAAAGCCACTATTGGAATGATTGCAAGTACAAGAGCTGCCATCATAGCTCCCCAGTCTATCTGACCATGACTCTGCTTCAGATACTGAATTGCAATAGGAATTGTTCTGTATTTGTTGACATTCAGAACCAGACTTGGAAGAAGGTAATCGTTCCATATCCACATAGCTTCAAGTATTGCAACAGTGATTGCTGTTGGTCGTAGAATAGGGAATACCACCAGGAAGAAAGTCTGCATAGGACTGCAGCCATCAATATATGCAGCTTCTTCTATTTCAAGCGGGATACTTTTAACAAAACCTGTGAACATAAAAACCGCAAGTCCGGCACCAAAACCAAGATATACTATTACAATTCCAAAAGGATTTCCCAGATGAAGGATATTTGCAAACTTGGAGAGTGTAAACATTACCATCTGGAATGGAACAATCATTGAGAAAAGACAAGCTATATAGATAGCGTGTGTAATCTTGTTTTTAACTCTTGTTATATACCATGCACACATTGATGTGCATAAAATGATCAATACAACAGAAAATACAGTTATGAAGAAGGACCATCCAAAGCACTGTATCATATCGGTTTTCTTAATCGCATTTTTATAGTTCAGCATTCCTGCCATGGCTTTACTGATACCATGACTCCACTTGGTAAATCCATCAGATAATGATTTTGAACTTATACCAAATGGATTCCTGAATATATACGCCTTTTTCTTAAATGAATTAAGTATTACAACTAATATAGGTGCCACCCATACAAATGACAGGATTCCCATGATCACAGTTGGAAGGATCGGCTTCCTTGGTTTGCTATATTTCATTCCACCATTTTCTATCTTCGACATATTAAACAGCCTCCTTACTCGTGGTAATCTTATTCTGAAGCAGGGCTATTACTGCAACCAGAATAAAGAATATTACCGCTTTTGCCTGACCAACACCCTGCCAGCCAGTTGATCCGTACATAGTATCATATATATTTAGTGCCAGAAGCTGACTTGATTTTCCAGGATTACCTCCTGTTAGTGCAAAGTTCTGATCGAACAATTTGAAGCCGTTTGTTAATGTAAGGAAAGTACATACAGTAATAGTTGGCATCAATGCAGGAACCTTCACTTTCATAAGAAGTTGCCAGGAATTTGCACCATCTATTTTTGCTGCCTCTATAATGTCTGTTGGGATATTCTGAATTCCGGCTATATATATAACCATCATATATCCTATCTGCTGCCAGGATACTACGACTACCATTCCCCAGAATGCATGCCACTGTGTACTTACTATAGTCTGCGAATAATTCTGAAGAACACTGTTGAATATCATAAGCCAGATATAACTGAGTACGATACCACCTATAAGGTTTGGCATAAAGAATACTGTTCTGAAAAGATTCGTTCCTTTTATAGACTTGGTAAGAACCAGGGCCACTGCAAATGAAGCAACATTTATAATAACCACTGTAACGATTGTAAAAAGCGATGTATACCACAAAGAGTGAATAAAATCAGTATCAAGCTTTCCGTTTACAAAGAATATCTTAGTGTAGTTTTTTATTCCAACCCACTTCCAGTCAACTACGGTTGTGAACTTACAGAATGATAAGAATATTCCGTATAAAAATGGGATCACAAATCCTATTAAAAATGCCGCCATAGTTGGAAGAACGAATATTGGCCAATATTTTTTTGCAGTCCTTTCCATCTTACTTTCCTCTCTTTTCTAATACAGCAGAGACCGATATACACAGTCTCTGCCGTAACCTAATGAATAAGTGTATAAGCTTTAATAATGATTATTCTGCTTGAGCTTCCTCAGCAAGCTTCCACTGATTTGCCCAGCCTGCTGTAAAGCTTTCCTTAACTCCGTCCCAGTCTCCTGATCCATCTGTATAAGCTGTAAGAGCTGAAACAACATCTTTTCTCCAGTCATCTACATTTGGTGTTGCGTTAAATGACCATGCTACAGAAGTTTTTCCATCTGCCATAAGCTGATTAGCATCCTTCTTAAATACATTCTGTGTTTCGAATTCACCTGTAAATGTATCATATGGAGCCGCAAGTCCCATTGTATTTGTGATTGCATCGCGTCCTTCATCTGAAGTAATGCACCAGTTAAGGAACTCAAGTGAAGCATCGATATCTGCCTGATCAGCCTTAGCATTTACTGCCCAGTAGTTCTCTGTACCTACACAGAGACCTTCGTTTGCATCGTCAACACCAAAGTAGATTGGAAGCATTCCCATATCATCTGCTGTAACAAGATATCCATTTTCCTCATTTGTAAGTGGACCGAACTCCCAGTCACCATTCTGATAGAATACAGCTTCTTCCATACCGAACTCCGTCTCCGCATTATATGATCCTGAGTTAAGTGTCTTTGGATCAGCTGCTGAAGTACCTACATACATATCCCATACTCTCTTGAAGTTATCAAGATATGTACCATCAATTTCAGCCTCTCCTGCAATAAGATCAGCTCCGTCATCCTTGAATTCATAGTAAAGAGGAAGGTTTGCAAGGTGTCCTGAGAATCTCCAGGAAGAACCATCATCAAGACCAGCTGATGCAAATGCTTCAATAAGCTCATAACCAAATGCATCATTTATCTCTTCTACTCTGCTGTTGATATCCTGTGCTACCTTCTCAAGAGTATCTAAATCCTTGATATCTTCAGCAGATTTAATTACCGCATTATCAAGTGTTGCATAATCATTGATTATCTTCTTGTTATAGATAATTCCATAAGCTTCGTAACAGTTTGCTACAGCAGCCGTTTTTCCGTTGTATGTTACAACCAGTGATTTATCTGTAAGGTGTGAATAAAGATCTGTATCCTTCATGTCATATGTATATTCATCCCATGTCTGAGCTGCTGATGTGTTACCGATGTTGAAGATTGTTGGAGCTGATTCCTTAGCCATCTCTGACTGAAGTGTTGTGTTGTACTGTCCGTCAGCTGCTGTAAGAACTGTTACTTCAACTCCCGTCTCATTTTCATAATCAGAAGCAAGCTTCTGCCATGCTTCATCTGTCTCTGGCTTGAAGTTGAGCATATATACTGAACCTTCACCAGAATTGGTGTTCACCTCTGCTGTACTGTCGTCAGCTTCACTTGCTTCTTCCACTACTTCTTCAGCCTCTGTTGCAGCATCACTCACTGCCTCAGTTCCTTTAGCTGTTGAATTGTCTGCAGATCCACATCCTGAAAATGCACTTGCTGACATAGCAAGTGTAAGTGCACATGCAATAAATTTACCTGATTTTCTCATTTTCTATCTCCTATCCTTTCTACCCGATACACTGTTCTTATAACTGTGTACTTAATATATTTTCGAGCTTTTCGATGGTTTTATTATATGTAAGAAAAACCTTTACTTCTATATAACCTTTTTTCGATATATATAAGAAATTTAAGAAGTATAAAAAAGTTATACACAAAGTTTTCCCCAAAAATAAAATCCCTCTTTGAGCAGTTGTTATATCACTGCCAAAAAGGGATGTATTACAGGCTTACGAGAGGTATGAGAATAATAATATCCGTTCCTTCGCCTTCAGTGCTTTCCACTGTGATGCCATACTCCTCACCATAGAAATGTTTTATTCTTTCATTTACATTTTTTACTCCATAGCCTTTACTATTTTCAGTCAGGATAAGCTCTGCCGTCTCTTTCGGCATTCCTACTCCGTTATCCGAAACTGTAAGCCTTATACATGAATCTTCTGTCAATATTCCAGATATTTTAATGATACCTCTTTTATCAGTATTCAGATCAATTCCATGATCAATAGCATTTTCAATAAGAGGCTGCAGAAGAAGATTCGGAATTGAACAATCTAGTATTTCTGGTGACAGATCATATTCAACATCAAATCCATTATCATGCATCATCAGCTGGATATCTATATAGGACTGGATGTTACTTATCTCATCTTTTATGGATGTTATATTTTTTCCTTTATTAAGTGAAGTACGGTAGAACTTGGACAATAGAAGTGTAATCCTGCTTATATCAGGCTGCTTCGCTTCAATAGCTTTCCAATTTATCAGAGACAGGGAATTATATAGAAAATGTGGATTTATCTGTGCCTGAAGTGCCTTCATTTCAGCTTCCTTTTGGAAGAGCTTGCCCTTATAAACTTCGTTAATAAGAGTATTAATCCTCTCCACCATATTTCCAAATCCACGTATGAGAGTACCTATCTCATCCTCAGAATCGCTATGAATCTTGACCTCATAGTCTCCTGCTTCGACTGCCTTCATATTGTCCGTCATTTTTTCGAGAGTATCAACAACTCTGGTTGATATAATAGTAGATATCAGAGATGATAATAATATACATACAAGCGATACTATTATTACAACACTGATAATGGACCTGATTGACGTATTGACAACTGCATACGGTTTATAGATAGCCACAGTCCAACCAGGTTCTGCCTTCTTTTTCACAACCGTAAAGCTTCGATTACCGTTTTTAATCTTATAACTCTTCTGACTCAAAAAATCTCCAGATGAAATACTGTCATATAGAACCTTTGAATCGAGTATGTATTTTTCATTTTTAAAGGAATTAAAAGAATATAGCTCCTCTCCTTCATCGTTATATATCACAATTCCGTACTTACTACTTTCAATCTGGGAAAACATTTCAAAAAGTGAATCATACTTCACTTCTATATAGAGGTAGCCTTCACTTTCCATATCTTCCAGAAGCGGCATTCTCCTTACCAGATAAGCCTTCTTCTTGTCTTCTTCAACGAACCAGTAAATATCACTATCTTTTCGTTCGCTGATTTTTTTCTTCCAGAGTGCATTTTCAACATCACTTAAAGGAGCAATGGTACTATCGTGCTTTACAATATCCGAATCAACATATATTGTAAGCACATCCATATCCTGATTGAAATACTTAACGCCGGATAAAAGAGGGTCAACCACATCCCTCAACTCCTTATATACCTCAAATGAGCTGGTATATTCTGAACTGTCATATCTATATCCGATAACATTAGAAATAGTCTGATTATAAGCAATATAATCAGACAGATTGTTGTAAATATCTATTTTGTTTTCCATGCCCAGAATAGACTGTGACATGTAGTCCCTCATATTTCTTTGTTCACGTTCAACGAGGCTTTGTCTTGCGATTCCATAAGAAAAAATGCCCATTACAAGTAACGGAACTATACTGATCACAAGAATAAAGAGCAGCATTTTTTTTCTGAAGGACATATTTTTAAGCTTTTTCAATACACTATCCATGTACTACCCCTGATCTCTGAACTTCTGAGGACTAATTCCAAAATATTCTCTGAAGCTCTGACAGAAATAAGAAACATTTTCATATCCCACTTCATTACTTATTGTGACAACCTTCTTATGAGTTGTCTCCAGCATCTCCTTAGCCTTCTCCATACGATAAGCCTTTATGAATTTGCTCAAGTTCTGACCAGTCTCATTTTTGAAAACAAACGAAAGATAACTCGGTGCCATATATACTTTATCAGCCAGGTCATTTACAGACAGATCCTTATCATAATTATCATAGATAAACTGCTTTATAACCTCTATTTCTCTATGAACCATCTGAGGATTACGGCCAAATATATTCTCCAGCTTATCAACATTCTCCAGCATTATCTCCTTAATCTCTTCAAATGTATTCGTAAGATAGATTCTTTCGATCTCTCTGCTCTGCTGCATCTCATCTGAGTCAGGCATATTATCGTAGAATTCCTTCAGCAGGTTTGAAAACACAAACTTTATGTAAACTTGCGAATATTTATTTTTCCCGGAATACTTTTCAGATAACTCACCAAAATGTTTCCTCAGATTCAGGATATCCTTCATCTTTACATCCTGCTTGATCTGCTTCAGCAAAGTGTCATTTTCTATCTCAGCAACATCCTCTCCATCAGCCTTATCATGCTGCTCATATACATATCTTCCAGTAGTATAGAACTTTTCCTGCATCAGGCTTTCCAGCTCTTTAAAATGCTCTGCCACTGTATCCACATCTGGCTCAAATGACTCACTGATTGCAATATAAGCTGTTTCCTCATAGGTATTTTTCAACATATGGATGAGTCTGTCAGCAGTAGCCCTGAGTACAGCACTTCTCTCAAGGCCTGCCTCAGCCTTATTCTCAAGAAAGATAACACACTGCTGGGAATTAAGATTGAGATATCTTGACTGTTCAGCCACAGCCAGCTTTATCTCATCTTCAATGGAATTGCCCACTCTGACAAAAAACTCCTTATCAGTTTCAAGAAGCATCATCCGATGAAATCCAAGAATATCCGGATCCAGTATGTTTTTCGACTTATCAAGTTCTTCCTGGCTGAGATTGCCATAAACCATCCGATATAGGAAATGCTTTCCAATATATTCCCGGCTTTCCTGCTCATACTCCTGCTTTAAGCATATTTCATCCAGTTCGCCAATGATCTTATTAATGGTAGCAGAAAACTCTTCTGGATCTACCGGTTTTAGTACATAGTCCACTACACCCATTTTCATAGCAAACTTTGCATATTCAAACTCACTGTATCCACTGAATATGATTATCTTCATTTCAGGAAAAAGAGGAGCCGCCTGACGTATCAGTTCAATCCCATCAATAAATGGCATCTTCACATCAGTAAGCAGAATATCCACTTTATTTTTCTTCAGAAACTCAAGAGCATCTCTTCCATTTCCAGCCTCATATATTTCAAGCTCGAACTTCTCTTCCTCTAACAGATATTTAATTCCATTTCTTTCAATTCGTTCATCATCTACAATCAGTAATTTATACATACGATTCCTCTATCTGATTATAATCTTATGACATGCTTTTCTTTTATTATCCATTAAGACTCTGAATCTGTCAAAGAAATAATTATTTTTAAAACTAAGGTTTTATAGTTTCCATATATCTCTATTGTATTCATAAATGGTTCTGTCGGATGAGAAGAAGCCTGACTTGGCTATATTTATCAGCATCTTTCTTGCAAATAGATATCGATTGTCGTAGTCTCTTATGGCTTTATCCTTTACTGCAAGATAATCCTGGAAATCAGGGAATGTCATGAACCAGTCTTTGTTCAGAAGCTCATTATAGAGTCTTGTAAGATTAGTCTCATTTCCAATCTCCATCATCTCTTCGCTAATTATAAAATCTACTGCTTCCTTCAGAATCTCATCGTTCTCATAGTATCTGCGAGAAGAATAATCTCCTCTCTTATATCTCTCGATTACTGTGTCGCTGTCTTCTCCAAAGATATAAATGTTTTCATCTCCAACAAGATCTCTTATCTCAACGTTTGCTCCATCCATTGTTCCAAGTGTAACCGCTCCGTTCAGCATGAACTTCATATTACCTGTGCCTGAAGCTTCCTTTGAAGCAAGTGATATCTGTTCAGAAATGTCTGAAGCTGGAATAACCTTTTCAGCATATGTAACATTATAGTTTTCCAGCATTATTATCTTAAGATATGGACTCACCTCTGAATCTTTTGTTGTAAGCTCCTGCATACATAATATTAAATGAATAATATCCTTGGCTATTGTATAAGCTGGGGCAGCCTTAGCACCGAAGATCATTGTGATTGGTGTTGGTGGAAGGATTCCTCTCTTTATCTCCAGATATTTATGGATTCCATAAAGTACATTCAGCTGCTGTCTCTTATATTCATGAAGTCTTTTAACCTGAATGTCAAATATTGAATCAGGATTGATCTGTACTCCTTCTTTTTCAAGGATATAATCTGCCAGCTGCTTCTTGTTATTTCTCTTTATATCCAGGAGGTCACCAAGTACGGTCATATCATTTTCATATCTGAGCAGTTCCTCCAGCCGTGTAGCATCCTTCCTGTATTCATTTCCGATCTTTTCTTCGATATAACCGGCAAGTTCATGATTAGCATGAAGCAGCCATCTTCTAAATGTAATACCATTTGTTTTATTGTTAAACTTCTCAGGATAAAGCTTATAGAAATTGCTTAGCTCACTGTTTTTCAGAATTTCAGTATGCAGATAAGCAACTCCATTTACGCTGCTGCCATAGTGAATATCCATATGAGCCATATGAACTCTGTCATTCTTATCGATAATGTAAACAGATTCATCACTATATTTTTCCTTAATCCTTTTATCTAGGAATTTAATGATAGGTACAATCTGAGGAGCAACCTTTTCAATATATGATACAGGCCATTTTTCAAGTGCTTCTGACAGGATTGTATGATTTGTATATGCACAGACCTTCGTTACAATCTCAGCACCCTCACTCATATCTATTCCTTTTTCAGCCAGAAGTCTTATAAGTTCCGGAATTACCATAGATGGATGTGTATCATTTATCTGAATAGCTACATAGTCACCAAGATCATAGAGACTACTTCCACGAGATACTGCTTCTTCTAAGATAAACTGTGCTGCATTGCTTACCATAAAATACTGCTGATAGATGCGAAGAAGATTCCCTTCTACATCGCTGTCATCAGGATAAAGGAATAATGTAAAATTCTTCTTAACATGAGTCTTATCAAAGCTGATACCATTTTTTACAATTGTATCATCTACACTGTCCAGATCAAAAAGATGAAGCTTATTCGTAATATTGTTGTAGCCTGTAACAGAAATGTCATAAAGTGTTGATTCTACATCGAAATCTCCAAACTGAACTTTGTATCTGTTTTCTCTCTTTACAAGGAAACTCTTACTATCAATCCATGGATTTGCGTTTTCATTCTGAAGATTATCCTTAAATATCTGTTTGAACAATCCAAGATGGTAGTTAAGTCCTATTCCGTCACCATTTAAACCAAGTGTCGCAATCGAATCCAGGAAGCAGGCTGCAAGGCGTCCCAGTCCACCATTTCCCAGAGATGGCTCTGTCTCCAGTTCCTCAATCTCTGCAAGTGATTTTCCAGCTTCTTTCAACTCTGAGGATACTTCATCATAGATTCCAAGATTGATAAGATTATTACCCATGAGCTTACCGATTAGGAATTCTGCAGATATATAATACAATTTCTTCTTTCCACTCTGTCTGTTATGGCTCAAAATCCTTTTATCAGCCATCTGCTGACAAAGTCCCAGGATGTGCATATATATTTCTTCATTTGAAAGTTCAGAAAGCTTAACTTTTTCGGAAGTTTTTTCATTAATATATTCTTCCAGAACACATCTTTCTTTGATACCTCTCCCTGAAGTCCTCACCAGTTTTGAGAATTTATCTGTAATCTCCTGGCTATACTGTCCTTCAGTCATTCGCCATCTCCAGTTATTTCCAATGGTAGCCGGCTTATTCATTCTTGCATCATTATCCAGGGCCAGAAGATCCTGCATCTGGAATATTACTGTATCTGCGACGCTGTTAAATGCTAATCTGTACAATGCATCCATCAAGCTGTCCACATCCTTTGCCCCTGTATAATCCAGTGCAAATCTGAAATCCTTTTCACTCATATTTCTGCAGAAGCCAAGAAGTGTTTCATTATCATGAGTTCCGCCATATACAACATTATTTCTTGTAATATTATGTGGCAGATGTCTGTTAGATGGACCAGAATCAAAAGCAAATTCTATGAGTTTCATTCCAGCATATCCTGATTCAAGAAGAGTATCATCCACTTCCTTATTTGTATCGCCAAGATCTTCTGCTATAATTCTTGATCTGCCTCTTGCTTCATCCATCGCCTTTATCAGTTTCATTCCTGGCCCCTTCTTGTAGCAGCCATCCTTAGGCATTCCGGAAGCAGGAACCGTGTAATATCTTACAAAGCCGATAAAATGATCTATTCTGATGACATCAAAAAGCTTTGCTCCTACCTCTATTCTCTTCTTCCACCAGTCGAACCCAAGTTCTTCTATCTTGGTCCAGTTATAGAGTGGGTTACCCCATTTCTGACCATCTGGTGAAAAATAATCAGGAGGACATCCTGCAACATCGATGGGATGTCCGGTTTCATCCAGCTGGAAAAGGTCCTTGTTTGCCCAGACATCGGAACTATCAAGAGCTGCATATATGGGAATATCTCCTATGATACTTATATGTCTCTGCTCAGCATAAAGCTTCATTTCTTCCCACTGCTTATAGAATTCGTACTGAAGGAAGCTCCAGAATTCCACCTCTTTAGAGAATTTATCTCTATACGCCTTCATCGCAACAGGATTTCTGAATCTTATACTCTCTTCCCACTGAAGCCATTCAACATTTTCAAAATGATTCTTACATGCCATATATAATGAATAATCATCAAGCCAGAATGCATTTTCCTTCTTAAATCCGATGTATTCACTGCTCGAAGTTATCTCATACATAACTGCCTTATTATATGCCTTACGAAGTACTTCGTATCTGTATGCCCAGAGCTTTTCGTAGGATACTCTTTCTGGCACATCAGACCAGATGATATTTTCCACATCAGATCTTTCAAGCAGACCTTCTGATATAAGAATATCCAGATCTATAAAATATGGATTACCCGCAAAAACTGAAAATGACTGATAAGGACTGTCTCCTAGACTTGTTGGTCCTATAGGGAGAACCTGCCAGTAGCTGAAGCCTGTCTCTGCGAGTTTATCTATAAATCTATATGCAGCATCTCCTATGGTCCCAATTCCATAATTAGAAGGAAGACTTGAGATGGACATAAGCACACCAGCACCTCTGTCATATCCAGTATAGTCTGAATTAATCTGCACATTGTTTTCTAATTTGATTTTCTCTGCCAATACTATTTACCTCACTTTTCTTAGCATTTAATTATGTTTCGTAAGTTACGAGGTAAAGATACCAATATTGGCAAAATAAAGATATATCACATTTTTTCGATACATATAGCATTTTTTAAAAAATAAAAAAATATCCTACCTAAATGTAACCCTTTCAATAGTCACAAATAGATAGGATTTAGGTACATAAGTTTTCTACTAATCATTTCTGCTAACAATCAGATGAATAACCGCTCCTGCCAGATATCCTGCGATGGCACCACTAAGCGCTGCCAAAAGAATATATACCGTCAGTGGCCTTAGGGGCAGATGAAATACAACGATTTCGGCAAAAAGAGCCGCTGATACAGAAC
>JAILEL010000458.1 GCA_024687845.1 Eubacterium sp. | reverse complement strand
CTTCTGTATGTTCTCGCAATGAGCCGAAGATATAAGATGAAGTATGATGCCCCGGATAACCCTATCGCTAGATTTGCACTGTTTTTAGTCATAAGGTTTGGACGACTGATTCCTTTTAAAAGTATTTTCTCCATGTATGACTGGATATCGAGGAGATACAACAAAACCAAGGGCTGCAAAGAACTTATTCTGTCAAATGTATCAGCTACCTTTATGTCTGACAGCATTTATAAGAAAAAGTTTTATAGAACAAGAGCTGAACTTCCGGTAAGAGGAAGAAACTTCTTCGTACCGGGTGACTATGATGGTTCACTTAGAAGCTATTACGGAGACTACATGCAGCTTCCACCAGAAGACAAGAGATTCCCAGATCATATAGACAGTATTGGGGATGTGGCTTTCTTAGATGAATAAAATATAATTATCGAATCTAAAAACAGTGATATAAAAAAATATTTGCTATGGAGGTATTTTAAGAATGGCAAAAAAAATGTATTATCAGGAAGAAATTGAAACAATGCCTGTTGAACAGCTTAAAGCTCTTCAGGAAGAGAAATTCCTTAAGCAGGTAAAGTATGTTTATGAGAACAATGAATATTATCGTAATCTCATGGATGAAAAGGGTATAAGCCCTGCAGATATTAAAAGTATGGAAGATATAAGCAAACTTCCATTCCTTACTAAGAGTGATCTTAGAGAGGCTTATCCTTATGGACTTCTTTCGAAGCCAATAAAGGACTGTGTACGTATTCACTCAACAAGTGGAACAACAGGAAGAAGAGTAGTTGCATTTTACACACAGCATGACTTGGATCTGTGGGCAGAGTGCTGTGCAAGAGCAATAGTTGCTGCTGGTGGAACTAAGAAGGATGTCGTACAGGTTGCCTATGGTTATGGACTTTTTACAGGTGGTGCAGGACTTCACGATGGTTCACACAAGGTTGGATGTCTTACTATTCCTATGTCTTCTGGAAATACAGAGAGACAGATTCAGTTTATGAGAGATCTCAATTCAACAATTCTCTGCTGTACTCCTTCATATGCTGCTTACATTGGTGAGAAGCTTCATGATATGGGACTTACTTCAGATGATATTAATCTTAAAGCAGGTATATTCGGTGCTGAACCTTGGACAGAGGAAATGCGTCAGAACATAGAGCAGAGCCTTGGCATTAAGGCATATGATATATATGGTCTTACAGAAATATCAGGACCTGGAGTTTCGTTTGAATGTGAAGCTCAGACAGGAATGCATATAAATGAGGATCACTTCTATGCAGAGGTTATTGATCCAGAAACAGGTGAGGTTCTTCCAGAAGGAACTGAGGGTGAGCTTGTATTCTCATCACTGGATAAGGAAGCATTTCCACTTCTTAGATATAGAACCAGAGACCTTGTAGTTCTTAAGAGAGAAAAATGTTCCTGTGGACGTACACATATCAAGATGTGCAAGCCTAAGGGACGTTCAGATGATATGATGATAATCCGTGGTGTAAATGTATTCCCATCTCAGATTGAAACAGTACTTCTTAAGTGTGGATATACACCTAATTATCAGATACTGGTAGATAGAATCGGAAACGAAGATACATTTGATATAAATGTTGAATTATCAGAGGAACAGTTCAAGAAATATAGAGAAGAGTCAGATCTTGACGCTGCAAGAAAGGCACTTACATCAGCTATGGTTACAATGCTGGGAATAAGACCTAAGATGCATCTTCTTCCACCTAAATCAGTTGTGAGAAGCGAGGGAAAAGCAGTAAGAGTTATAGATAAGCGTAAACTTCATGACTAATTTATCTCTATTAAACGAAAGTGGTGAGAGTCAGACATGAGTGGAAAGAAAAAAATAATATTTTCTTTTATAGTCCTTCCCATACTTTTGGTAGCGGTAGTTTTGGCTACAATGTTATCGGAAAGGAAAAATAGAACTGAACAGCAAAGTGATACGTCGACGCTTTCCAGAGAAGAAGAGATAGACAGAATGCTTTTGGAGGAATACCAGAAATCACAAGCTACGCGTGAATATGCTGAGTTTTCGACAGAAGCACCGCAGCTTACTCCAGATGATCTTGAGTATGATGATATGATTGATAATTCTGTTTTCGGAGTAAGAGTAGGTGATGATAAAAATAGTAGTAGCGGTGATGGTGGAGATAGTGCAGATGAGCGTATAGCAGCTGCCGAGGAAAACGGATGGGCAAGTGACAGTCGTATCGTTTCAAGCAGTGGTATTGAGATTGTTTCAAGTATGGGACAGGTTGATACTAGTGGAGGCTGGGTACTTTCACTCACGGATGCTGAGCTTAATGCACCGCATCCATTACTCCTTCAGTATGATTCAAGATGGGCAAGTTATCCATATGGAACAGGAACAATGCAGTCCTCTGCATGTGGACCTACATGCTTTTCTATGGTCATAACAGCTCTTACTAATATTTCAAATGCATCGCCACCTTATATTGCAACCTACAGTATGAATCATAACTATTATGTAACGGGAGTTGGTACGGCTCACGCACTTTTTACTGAAGGATGTACAGAGTTTGGACTTTATTGTAATGAGATACCTAATAATGAAGCTATGATGAAATCTCATATAGATAATAATGAGATATTGATACTTTCGGTTCATTATGGTAATTTTACCCACTCGGGTTCAGGACATTTCATTACAATTTATGGATATGATGATAACGGATTCATGGTAAATGATCCGGGTTCCTATGACAGAAGCTGCCAATACTGGCCATATAGTGTAATATCTGGTGATATTGAGAGAATATATGCACTTGGAAGTCTGGGCATTTACTAAAATGTATGTCAGGGCGTCTTTTTAAAGGAGAAAAATTGAAATATTATCTTACAGGAAGACAGGCACAGTCTGTTGATATATTTACCCAGAACAAGATCGGTATTCCCGGTCTTGTTTTGATGGAAAAAGCGGCTGAAAGGCTGGCAGAAGAGATTGATTCATACATATGTAAGAATATGGTTCCCGGTGAAGCTGCATTTGACAAAAATAAAAAAAACGCAAAGGGTTTTGACAGGCAGAAAATCAGAATTGTCTCGGTAGTAGAAGGCGGTAATAATGGAGGAGATGCTGTTGCTGCAGCAAGAATTCTGAAATCCGGAGAATATGGATATGATACTTATGTTTATGAAATAAACGGAATCAGTTCAAAATCTCAGTCTTACCTGAAGCAGATAGAAATTGCAGAAAATCTTGGAGTGAGATTTCTTTCGGGAAAACTATGTGAATCTGACTTAGAAACCGCTGAATACAAGCAGAGAATAGAATCGGAAGATGAAGAGTCTGATGATTCAGAACCGGTTATGGATATGTTCTGTGATTTTGATATTATAATTGACGGTGTATTTGGTGTAGGTCTTAGTCGTCCGGTAAAGGGAATCCAGAAGCAGATTATTGAAAGAATTAATTATGCCAGAAAACATCCAGCCCGCCTGATGGGTTTAACCGTTTTTGGGGTTGATATTCCAAGTGGAATCAGCAGTGACAATGGTCATGTTCTGGGAGTAGCCGTTGATTGTGATATAACAGTTACTTTTCAATATATAAAACTCGGTATGCTGATTAATGAGGGCAGGGAAAAATCAGGCGGAATCATTTGTAGGGATATAGGTCTGTGTAATATAGATAATGAATCAGGCTTTGAACTAATGGGTATCTATGAAGAAAAAGGTAAAAAGCTGAAAAGAATTCTGGGAGAACAAAGTGATAAATGCGTTTTTGAATATGATGCTGAAGAGACTGCTTTTATAAGACCATCAAGGATATCCGGTTCCAATAAGGGAACCTATGGGAAGGTTCTGATAATTGCCGGTTCAAAGGATATATATGGAGCCCTTTATCTTTCAGCAGGTGCGGCATATGCAACAGGTTCAGGACTTGTTAAGGTTGTGACGGATGAAAGAAACAGGGACGTGCTAACAGAGAAACTGCCTGAATCAATGATGCTTACCTATGATACTGAGGAGCTGGCACAGTTCTGCCCGGCCTCCGACTTATCTTCCATATCAGAGATTCATATGTCAGCAGAAGACTGTTTAAAAAGGATGGATGATGACAGTGTTGAATATTCATCTGGAAAATTCTGTGAAAAACTGAGTGCCTCTGTTAAATGGGCAGATGTGATACTTGCAGGTCCGGGACTTGGTACATCCTCTGTGTCAGAGCTTATTCTCAGGACTACTATAGATGCCTGTGAAAAGGGCAAAAAACTTGTCCTTGATGCTGATGCACTTAATATAATATCCAAAGATAGTGGCCTTCAGCTACTAAGTGCTGCCGTCAGAAAATGTGGAAAAAATAATGTGATAATTACACCGCATATACTTGAAATGAAGCGGCTGATTACTTCACAAAAAGGCGAGGATATCAGTATTGAAGTTATCAAGAATGCTCCGACCTCAGTAGCGCAGGAAATGTCAGATACATTTGGCATAATTACAGTACTTAAGGATGCAAGGACAGTGGTTACAAGCTCACATGGTATTGATGATGCCGGTGATAATACATCAGATGGTAACATGGAAACTGCACCAATAGCCCTAATATATCTTAATACTACCGGGAACAGTGGTATGTCAAAGGGTGGTTCGGGAGATGTTCTCGCAGGAATAATAGCCGGAAATCTTGCGCAGATTAAAGCTTTTGAGAAAAATGAAGAACCTAGTGCAGTTGGAAAACATTATTATCCGGATATTTCAGATTGGACTGCAGAAGTATTTGGAAATGTCTGCGTTTCGGTTAATATGCATGGCTTAGCAGGAGACAAGGCTGCAGAATTAAAGGGTGAATACTCAATGCTTGCATCTGATATGCTGAACTTTTTAAATGAATGAATCTCATGGAGACTAAATTATTATGAGAAAGCAACGAAAACTGTCAATCAGAATTATAAGTATGATTATATAGATGCTGATAATAGTTAGTAGCATATCGATACAATCTTATGCTATTAATTTTGACAAGAGAACCAAAATAATAAAAAGTTCGATTAGAACAGTTATTCGAAAATCACAATTGTCAGAAGTGAGTAGATATGGTGGTAGAGTACATTGAGATAAGAGTAATTGTGTAGGAAAAATTTTAGAATGGAAGTGTTATTTGATTATGAACGAATCAGTCTTTAACAGAATCCAGGCTGATATAGATCTGGATGCAATTAGATACAATATTGAAACAATGAAGTCATTAAATGCCCCTGACAGAAAAACTCTTCTTGTAATTAAAGCTGACGCATATGGACATGGTGCTGTTAAAATAGCCAAGGAAATGGATGATCTTGCAGATTATTTTGCTGTAGCAATGGTTCCGGAGGCTATAGAGCTTAGAAGAGCCGGAATAGAGAAGCCGATTCTTATTTTAGGTTATACGGATGAGGCTGAATATGATATGGTAATCGAAAATGATATTACCGTTGCAATGTATGATCTGGAAAGGGCTGAAGCTTTATCAAACAGGGCTCTTGAAAAGGGTAAAAAGGCCAGGGTTCATATAAAGGTTGACAGTGGAATGAGCAGGATAGGATTCCAGTGCAATGCATCGGGAGTTGCTGATGCAGCTAAAATGTCCGAACTAAAAGGACTAGATGTGGAAGGAATCTTCACACACTATGCCAAAGCAGATTATTTTGACAAATCAGATGCTCAGAAGCAGTATAAGAGGTTTATGTGGTTTATTGAACAGCTTGAAGAACTGGGGGTATCACTTAAGCTTAAGCATATAGATAACAGTGCTGGAGCTATGGAGCTTCATTCGGATAAGACTAACATGATGCGTCTTGGAATAGTTATTTATGGGCTGTATCCTTCGGAAGAGATTGATAAAAAGATAGTTTTGAAGCCTGCAATGAGCCTTAAGGCAAAGGTGATCCATGTTAAAGAGCTGGAAGCAGGCAGAGGAATAGGCTATGGCTGGACTTATGTTACTGACAGGCCGACGAAGGTTGCAACCGTTTCGGCAGGTTATGCAGATGGCTATCCAAGAGCTCTGTCCAATAAAGGAAGAGTTCTGATTAATGGACAGTATGCTCCGATTCTTGGCAGGGTCTGCATGGATCAGATAATGGTAGATGTTTCGAATATAGGAACTGGGGACTCATCTGCAGCTGTAGAGCCTGTTAAAGTCGGTGATGAAGTTGTTCTCTTTGGTCGTCAGGGAGATAATAGTATTTCAGTCGAAGAAGTAGCAGGACCAGCGAACAGTTTTAACTATGAAGAAGTATGTAATATCAGCAGGAGAGTTCCAAGAGTATACATCAAAAATGGACAAAAAATTGATGAACTTAATTATCTTTTTTAACTATTCATAAGTATAGATTTCTGTTACAATGTATAACAGTTACACGGACTGTTGTTATTCACAGCTGAAAAGGAGTTATATTTTTTAATATATGTTTAAAAAGAAAGACGAAGAACAATTAGAGGACGAGATTATATCGATGGCAGAGTCCGGCTATGAGAAAGGACTCATAGATGAAGATCAGGTTGAGATGATTTCAAATGTTCTCGATCTTGATGATAGTACTGTTCATGATATAATGACCAGCCGGAGCAAGATATATGCTGTATCAAAGGATGACAAGGTTGGGGATGTTATTACCAAAAGTCTCGATAGTGGTTATTCAAGATATCCTGTTTATGGTGAAGATATTGACAATATAGTCGGTATAATACATTTTAAAGATATGACGAGAGCATATCTGAAGAATCCTGATACGGTTATTGGCGATATTATGAATGAAGCTATGTATATTCATCCTGCGTATGATGTTTCTAAGCTTCTTGAGAAGATGAGAAATGAGAAGAAACACATGGCTATCATACTTGATGAATATGGTCAGACTGAGGGACTTATAACTCTTGAAGATGTCATGGAGGAAATAGTCGGGGATATAATTGATGAACATGACAAGGTTGCCCAGAAAACAAGCATCAGATACGGCGATACCTATGTTGTGGATGGAATGATGAGACTTCATGATCTGGAGGAACTGATAGAAGATCTGGAATTCCCAGATATTGATATAGAAACCTTAAATGGATTTTTGCTTTATAAGCTTGGAGGCTTCCCGAAGAGTGATGAAAAGATAAAAATCGATTATGGAGGCTATGTGTTTGAGCCGGTTCTCATTGAGGATAGACTAATAAAAAAAGTAAGAATTAATAAACAAGAATTAATAAATGAGAATATATAAATGACAATATAAAAATTTTGAATAAATAAGAAATTTGTGTAATAGGGTCAGGTTACAAAAATTATTTAATAGAAAGAAGAGGAAAGATTAATGTCAGGACATTCAAAATTTGCAAACATTAGAGCTAAGAAGGAAAAAAATGATGCAGCAAAGGGTAAGGCCTTTACTGTTATTGGAAGAGAAATTGCAGTAGCTGTTAAGGAGGGTGGCCCTAACCCTGATAACAACTCAAAACTTAGAGATGTAATAGCAAAAGCAAAGGCAAACAATATGCCAAATGATACAATCGAAAGAGGTATTAAGAAGGCTGCTGGAGATCTTGAAAATGTTAACTTTTCATATAACACATATGAAGGTTATGGTCCTGGTGGAACAGCTATAATTGTAAAATCACTTACAGATAATAAGAATAGAACTGCAGCAAATGTAAGAAGTGCATTTACCAAGGGAAATGGAAATGTAGGAACAACAGGCTGCGTATCATATATGTTTGATGAGAAAGGTCAGATCATCATCGATAAAGAAGAAGTAGAAATGGATGCTGATGAGCTGATGATGCTTGCACTTGATGCAGGAGCAGAGGATTTCTCAGAAGAAGAGGATTCCTTTGAGATACTTACAGATCCAGCTGCTTTCTCAGAAGTAAGAGATAACCTTGAAAAAGAAGGAATTAAAATGGCATCTGCAGAGGTGACAATGATACCTCAGAATTATGTCAGCATTACTTCAGAAGAAGATCAGAAGAATCTCGACAGAATCCTTGATCTTCTCGATGCTGATGACGATGTACAGGATGTATATACAAACGTAGAGTAGTAAAGAATAGTGATAGATGTGGTTTTTAGTGCGAAAGGAGGAGCTGTATGAAGCATTTTGTAGTTACAATAGCAAGAGAGTATTGTTCGGGCGGACAGAAGATAGGCACAAGACTAGCTGATGAACTTGGTGTAAATTGTTATAACAGTGAGATGCTTCGTCTTGTATCCAACAACGAAAACATGCGTGATGATGCAGTGGCTCATGATGATAGAATCAAGGATACAATACTTTATGATGTTGCCAAGCAAGTATATTCAGATCCTCTTCCGACACCACATATTGAGGATGTCCTTACATCCAAGATTGAAGGTGAAGATATTCAGCTGATAAGAGACTTGTATGATTATCAGTCTCATATCATTACTGAACTGGTAAAAAGAGAATCCTGCATTATAGTTGGCCGATGTGCTAATTACATAATGAAGGACAATCCTGATGCATTAAATGTATTTATACATGCACCGATTGGCTTCAAGCTTAAAAGAGCGGCTTCAAGACATTATATGCCAGAAAATGAACTTAGAAACTATCTTGCCAAGGTTGATGAAAGAAAGGCTGATTATTATTTCAAATACACTGGATGTGAGTGGACAGATATAAAGAATTATGATCTTTCGCTTGACTCCTCCAAGCTGGGAATCAGTGGATGTGTTGAGATGATAAAGCGTATAATTGAAATAAAACAGCAGGCGAAATCATTGTAATAAATTTGCTGTATGTGATATATTAGATTTGTGGGAAAAAACTATTATCGGAGGGGTTTCAAATGAAGAAAGTTGTTTATATTGCTTCTGAATGTGTACCATTTATCAAGACGGGTGGACTTGCAGATGTTGTTGGTACACTTCCTAAGAAGTTTAACAGAAATGAATATGATGTACGCGTTATAATTCCGAATTATATGTGTCTTCCTGAGAAGTATAAGAGTAAGATGAAATATCTGACTCATTTCCATATGGATATTGGATGGAAACAACAGTATGTTGGCGTTATGTATATGGAATATGAAGGTGTTCCTATTTACTTTATCGATAACGAATACTATTTCAGTGGTTTCAATATCTACGGAGATGTTAAATGGGATATTGAGAAATACTGTTATTTCTGTAAGGCAGCGCTTTCAATACTTCCGAGTATTGGTTTCAGACCTGACATTGTTCATTGCCATGACTGGCAGTCAGGACTTGTACCAGTTTATCTTAAGACACTTTTTGCAAGCAATCCTTTCTATCAGGGAATCAAGTCAGTTATGACTATTCATAATCTGCAGTTCCAGGGCAAATGGGATATCAAGACCATCCAGGAATATTCAGGACTTCCGGATTATCTTTTCACTCCTGATAAGCTGGAAATGAATAAGGATGCAAGCATGCTTAAGGGCGGACTTGTATATGCGGACAAGATTACAACAGTTTCAAATACATATGCTCATGAGATTCAGACTCCTTATTATGGAGAAGGACTTGATGGATTGCTTCAGGCTCGCTGGCAGTCGCTCTGGGGTATAGTAAACGGAATTGATTATGATGTATTCAATCCGGCAAAGGATGAGAAGATAGCCTGCAAATATAACATAAGAAATTATAAGAAGAATAAACTTAAGAATAAGCTTGCTCTTCAGAAGGAGCTTGGTCTTCCGGAAGATGAAAATGCATATGTAATGGGTATCGTTTCAAGACTTACGGATCAGAAGGGACTAGACCTTATCGATCATATCATGAATGATATCATGACTGATGGAACCCAGCTCGTTGTGCTTGGTACAGGTGATAGAAGATATGAGGATATGTTCAGATATTATCAAGGCTTCCATCCTGCTAAGCTTTCGGCAAACATATATTTCAGTGATGAATTGTCACATAAGATATATGCTGGTTGTGATTCTATTCTTGTTCCATCAAGATTTGAACCTTGTGGACTGACACAGCTTATGGCACTTAAGTATGGTTCACTTCCAATTGTTCGTGAAACAGGAGGACTTAAGGATACAGTTCAGCCATATAATGAATATGACGGAACAGGAACAGGCTTCAGTTTTGCAAACTATGACGCAAGAGAACTTCTGAATACGATCAACTATTCGAAGAGAATATTCTTTGATTATAAGGATGCATGGCAGTTAATGATGAAACGTGCCATGGAGCAGGATTACAGCTGGGATCAAAGCGCTAAAATCTACGAACAGCTCTATAATGAGATTTAATATTTTGTGACTGTAGTAGAAAATGTAATTCATAATAAATAAAGAAGATAAGGACGATTCAAATACCTGCTGTAGACTGGTAAGAACCGTCCTTATGTTGTAATAAGTGCTACTATTCATGGCTTATTTAAGCTTGCTTAAGAATAAGCCATATTCGATGTGGACTTAAGAATGTTTTTTGAGTTAACCATGAATAGAAACAGAATAAAAAAATGGAGACATAAATCATGGCATACGATGGAATAGTGATAAGCTCAGTAATCAGTGAAATAAAAAATTCCTGTATGGGGGGAAGAGTACTAAAGGTACAGCAGCCTTCTTCTGAGAGTATTACGTTTACTATAAAAGGATATAAAGGTCAGACTAAATTATATATTTCTGCAAGTGCTGCACTTCCGCTTGTTTATGTAGCACAGAATCTGCCCCAGGCACCAATGCAGGCACCAGCCTTCTGCATGCTTCTTAGAAAGCATTTGTCTAATGGAAGACTGACAGATATCAGACAGCCTAATTTTGACAGAATATTTGATTTTGTTTTTGAACACATGGATGAAATGGGGGATATCAGTGAACGTCATCTCATAGTAGAAATAATGGGAAGGCAGAGTAATATTATACTTACAGATTCTGAACTGAATATAATAGATTCCATGAAAAAGGTAATGCCAGACCTAAGTAATGCTCTTGAAAGTGGGAAAGAATTAAATGAACGTATTATATTTCCAGGAAAAGAATACATTCTGCCTGATTCCCAGGGAAAGAAGGATATTAGGGTTGGCGATATTTCAAAAGATGAGTTTTTTGACAGCCTTACGAATAATGGAGCCAGCAGACAGAATGTGATAGTTAAAAGCATATTTAGTACATTTGCAGGCTTTTCTAAAGGTATTTCAGAGGAAATTGTATATCGCGCAGGTATAGACAGCCGGGCAACCTTTGAAGATATTACAGAGGAACAACAAAATAGTCTGTATAATGTATTTAGTGATATTAATACAAGCATTAAGAGTGAAAATTATAGTCCGTGTATTGCATATATCGATGGAATTCCAAAGGATTATCATGCACTGACACTTGTTTCATATGATGATGTGAGAGCGTCTGAAACAATGTCTCAGGCACTTATCAGCTTCTATGAGAAAAAACAGCAGACTATAAATGTTCGTTCTGGTTCTGCTGATATAAAGAAGGTTCTGACATCTGCGATTGAAAGAACAACGAAAAAGTATGATCTGCAGAGGGAACAGCTCAGGAGCACTGAGGATAGAGAAAAATACAGAATATATGGCGAATTACTGAATACATACAGCTACGAACTGAAGGGTGGAGAAGACAGTATTACATGTCTCAATTATTATGATAATCAGAATATTACAATACCGCTTGATGTGAGTCTGACAGGACATGAAAATGCCCAAAAGTATTTTGCTAAGTATAACAAAAAGAAAAGAACCTATGTGGCGCTTACAGAACTTGTACAGAAGACTAAGGAAGACCTGGACTATCTTCTCTCAGTAAGGCATAGTCTTGAAATGGCATCTGGAGAAAATGATATATCGGAAATAAGAAAGGAACTCCAGCAGACGGGCATAATAAAGAAAAAAGAAAAAAGCAAAGGGGCAAGAAAACAGGAGGCAGGAAAACCGCTTCATTTCAGATCCAGTGAGGGGTATGATATATTCGTCGGTAAGAACAATATTCAAAATGAAGAGATAACCTTTGGACTTGCAACTGGTAAGGATATCTGGTTTCATTCAAAGAATATTCCGGGATCTCATGTTATTGTCAAGCTGAAAGCTGAGGACAGGGGTATGGAAGACGTTCCTGACAGTGTATTTGAAGAGGCTGCATCACTTGCTGCGCTTTACTGCAGTTCGGGGGATACTAAAAAGGTAGAGATAGATTACACGGAGAGGAAGTATTTAAAGAAACCGCCTCAGTCAAATCCAGGTTACGTAATCTATCATACCAACTATTCTATGATGGCCGAACCATCTAAGGATAATGTGGAATTAGTAGAGTGAGGTACTTATGTTATGGGGGATAATATATGCTGAGGGATTATTCAAAAGAATATAATAAAAAACTAAGAACTCCAGAAGAGGCTGTTGCAGTAGTAAAGAGCGGAGACTGGGTGGATTATACCAGTTCACTTGGAATGCCAGTACTTCTTGATAAAGCCCTGGCGGCGAGAAAAGATGAGCTTTTTGATGTGAAGATCAGGGGAAATCTGATTGCTGGCCCTATTGAGGTTGCTGAGTGTGATGAGAGTCAGGAGCATTTTGTATACCATAGCTGGCACTGCTCGTCCTATGAGAGAAAGCTGTGCGACAGAGGACTATGCTATTATATACCGATGGTGTTTCACAACAATGCGGCTTACTACGAATTCTTTATCAAGGTAAATGTAGTCATGGTGAGCGTTTCACCTATGGATAAGCACGGCTATTTTAATTTTTCTGTGAATACCGGAGTTGCTGGTCCGATATGTGAGAAGGCTGATATAGTAATTGTTGAAGTAAATGAAAATATGCCGAAGATACATGGTGGTTATAGTGAATGTATTCACATATCAGAGGTTGACTATATAGTTGAAGGAGCTCATGAAGAATTTACGAATCTGCTGCCAATAGTTCCAAAACCTATTCATAAGGAAATAGCTTCTCATATTCTTCCTTATATTGTTGATGGAGCTAACCTCCAGCTTGGAATAGGGAGTATACCAAATGCAATAGGAGAGCTTATTGCCCAGTCAGATATCAAGGATCTGGGAATGCATACCGAGCTTTGTACAGATGCTTATCTAAAGCTTCATGAATCTGGAAAGCTGACAAATAAGCTTAAAAATATTGATCGTGGGAAAGGAGTATTTGGCTGCGCGGTTGGGTCAAATGAACTCTATGAATGGCTGGATGATAATCATGGAATTGCAGCATATCCACTTGAATATGTAAACCGACCAAGTGTAATAGCTCAGCTCGATAATATGGTTTCTATAAATGGATGTGTTGCTGTAGATCTCTATGGCCAGGTTGCAGCAGAAAGCTCGGGTTCAAGACAGCTTAGTGGAACAGGAGGACAGCTGGATTTTCTTGCAGGAGCATCTGCTTCCAGGGGTGGTAAGGCATTTATCTGTATGACCTCAAGATATACAGGAAAAGATGGCACTCTTCATTCCAGAATCCTGCCTCAGTTTAATGGAGATATTATTACTTCACCAAGAAGTCAGGTGTATTTTATCGCAACCGAATTCGGAGTTATAAACCTTGAAGGTAAGTCAACCTGGGAGCGGGCAGAAGACCTTATTTCTATCGCTCATCCAGATTTTCGGGATGAACTTATAAAAGAGGCTCAGGAAAGGAAGATATGGCGTCGCTCTAATAAGAGATAGGTAATCAAAAAAAGCTTGCAAGCACTCTTTTTTGATTAGCTATCTCATAAACCGTGAATAGTAACATTGAAAAGATAATAAAAGACAATTGAAAAAATAATGTTGTTTATCGTATAATGAAAAATGGTAACTGTTCAGTAGGTAAGATATATGTAGAACAAATAACGATTAAGCTTGCTAAGTACCTATTGAAAAAATAAAAAAATCATAAGAATGTGAGAATAAAAATGGTTTATAGTATGACAGGCTTCGGCAGAGGTGAGTATTCTGACGATGCAAGAAAAATAATTATTGAAATGAAATCTGTTAACCACAGATATTGTGATATCAGTGTAAAGCTGCCAAGAAGTATAAGCAGATTTGAACCTGAAATCAGAAACAGGATTAAGAAATATGTAGAGCGTGGAAAGGTTGATGTGTTTATAACATATTCGAACCTTAAGTCTTCTGGTTTTACTGTAAAATATGATAAAGAAGTTGCAGAGCAGTACATGAATCATCTGCGTAGTATCGAAAAGGACTTTGGGCTTGAAGAGGAATATAAGCCTACAGTTATTGCAAGATTTCCGGATGTTTTCACTGTGGAAGAAAATTATTACGTTGAAGATGAGGAATATACTGTAATTGAGAAGGTTCTTGATGAAGCTGGAAAACAGTTTATGGAGTCGAGGGCCAGAGAAGGTGCCAGACTTGCCAAGGATATGCTGGATAAAATGAATGAACTTGAAAGCCTGACCTGTCAGGTTGATGAGCTTGCTCCGAAGATGATAGAAGAGTTCAGAGAAAAGCTGACTGAGAAGGTACAGAAGCTTCTCGAGGTTACAGATATAGATGAGGCAAGAATAGTTCAGGAAGTAACTATCTATTCGGATAAGGTGGCGGTTGATGAAGAACTTGTAAGACTTCATAGTCATATTGAAGAGGTCAGAAATCTTCTGGGCGAAGAGAATGCAGATTCTATCGGCAGAAGACTTGACTTTATAGTTCAGGAAATGAACCGTGAGGCGAATACCACACTGTCCAAATCAGACAGCCTGGCAGTTACAGATATCGGTCTCAATATGAAAACATGTATAGAAAAAGTTAGAGAACAAGTTCAAAATATAGAATAATTTTTTGATTACTGTGAATATTAATAGAAAGGGGCATATATGAGTAAAGGAAGATTAATTGTTATTTCAGGTTTTTCTGGAGCTGGAAAGGGCACCGTGGTAAAACGTCTACTGGAAAAATATGATTATAGCCTTTCGATTTCGGCTACTACAAGATCTCCAAGAGAAGGAGAGGTGGATGGGAAGGATTATTATTTTAAAACGGTTCCTGAGTTTATGTCGCTCATAGATTACAATGGTCTTATTGAGTGGGCTCAGTATGTTGATAATTATTATGGAACTCCTCGCAAATTCGTTGAGGATGAGATAGCTGCCGGAAAAAATGTGATTCTTGAGATTGAAGTTCAGGGTGCTATGAACATTAAGTCACAGTATCCAAATGCAATTCTTATTTTTATTACTACCAAGGACATTGCAACCCTTAAGGAAAGACTTTCAGGAAGAGGAACTGAGAGTGAAGCTGTAATTGCCAAGAGAATTGCAAGAGCATCTGAAGAAGCTGAATCTATGGAAAACTATGAATATATTGTCGTTAATGATGACCTTGAAACATGTGTTGATTCAGTTCATTCTGTAGTAGTAAGTGAGATGTGTAAAAAGGAAAATAAAACTCAGTTTTTAATAGATTTGAAGAAAGAGCTTGAAGAATACGTAGGAAATGAGGTATAATATGATTTCGAGCGTTACTATTCACAGTAGATAAGAATTACATATAATAGGTCGTGACCACTTGTGGGCTAAGACCCATTATATGTAATTCTTATCGTTCCTGCGAAGCAGGAATTTCAGACGTATGAGGAAAGTGTCTGCGATGCCGACGATAGAGTGCGGGTAGCACGTACTTTCCG
>JAILEL010000457.1 GCA_024687845.1 Eubacterium sp. | reverse complement strand
GCAAAGTTCTGAAGCATATTTCCAAGTGACTGATAGGATGACTCTAAAATGTAACGTGTTTCACCACCAAAAATGAGGAAATAAAGTAATAGTCCAATGAAGAGATATGTACAAATAGTTGATAATTTCTGAATTCCCTTCATTCCCAAAACTACTGCAATTGTGTATATAGCTGTAATAAAAAGAAGAAATATAACTGCCATAGTTGCAGTAGGTTTTAAACCTGCTATAGCACATAATGCATCTGACAGAAGTGGTGCTGATACTGTAAATGTAGTAGCCGCTCCACAGATAAGTGCAAATACTGCAAAAATATCTATAGCCTTTCCAATCCAACCGTCTACTTTATTTCCAAGAACACCTCTGCAGGCTTCGGAATATTTCTGCTTATCACATTTCTTCACATTTATCATATATCCAAATGCTACAGCAAGAACTATGTAGAGTCCCCATGCCAGAGGTCCCCAGTGAAAAAGTGGATAAGTAGAAGCCCACTCTTCAACACCCTTAGCCTTAATATAGTCATCACTTGCATACATCGACCATTCTGACAGTGAATAGAATAAAATATCTGCCCCCATAGTAGATGTAAATATCATCGTTCCCCATTTAAAATCAGAATAAGCTTTTTCATCATTTTCTGCGCCAAGCTTAATATTTCCAATCTTTGAGAATGCCATATACATTGTTACCAGAAAAACACCGCCAGCTATTATTGAATAATAGAGTCCGCAATCATCTCCGATAAATGTTCTTACAATCCCCAGATAGTACTCAGATTGCTCTGGCTTTGCCATAAATATAATTGCCATTATTACTACAATTACAAGTGGCAGAATCATAGTAATATAATCAATTCTTCCCTGTACATTTTTCTTTTCTTCACGTGCTAAACTTATATGTTTGCCTCGTACCATAGATGCCTGTCTGCTCATTTTTTCTCCTTTATGCGCTCTTCCTTCTAAGTCTTTCCTGAACGTACTTCAGATATTCCTTAGCATATCTATACTGTGTCTTTTCGTAAGCTTCAAAATCCTGTCCACCAACCCTCTTGCCTTCGGACCAGCTAGTCCATAGAAGGCCAAATGTAGCAATAAGTGCATAGAGTTTTGTTCTGGTTTCATAGGAACATTTCTGATGTCGGATCTCAAAATATTTATCAATCAGCCAATCCATCTGCTTCTTATCATAATTTGCAAATATACCAAAGCATACGATATCCAGATGCGGATCATGCATCGCCGCATATTCCCAATCTATCAGATAAGCTATTGGATTATCCTTATCATTTGTTATAAGAATATTTATATCTACCGCATCCACATGTGTGAGTACCTTTTCCTCACTATGCGTCTCTATATATCCACGAAGATCAAGAATCTGTTCCTTGACTTCTTCATAATCAGAAAATATTGATGGATGCCCCTTCCACATAGAATCATAGGCATCAAACCTCTCATAAGTATCCCATTCATGATCAACCTTAAGCTTCAGATTATGCAGACCAACTATCGTTTTTAGGGCAAGAACCACATCCTCTTCATTCTGAGCATCACAGATATGTGTGTTCTCGATATATTTAGATATTTTATATCCATTCTCAGGATTAATATAGACTATGTCCTCACAGATTCCCTTACCATTTACTGCATTATAAACAGCAGCTTCTTCTTTTCTGTTGATTATCGTATCCGTACCAACCCCAGGAATCCGCACTATATATCGTTCATTCTTATACGTAAATATATATGAACGGTTAGTCATTCCAACAGTAAGCTTCGTAATGTCAGATATTTCATCTTCATTTACATTCATGAGATTACATATTATTTCTAACACTTCTTTGTTCATATTATGTCCTTTCTTTGATGTTCATGAATTTAATCGAATGTATAATTTATGAACAGTAGTATAGACGTATATATGCACTTGTGTCAAGTTTTATTTTCGTACAAGGTTTTTAATTTTTTCGTGCAAGGTTTTTATTCACGGTCAACTCAAAAAGTGCCTGCAAGCAGTCATTTTTTGCTTACTTATCTCATGAACCGTGAATAGCAACTCCTAAACAAAAAGAGTGTCGCAAGCGACACTCTTTTTGCAAGCCACATGTTTCCAAAGGAGATCATTCCATTTTTCGACTCTCTCACCAATTGTTTTATATGAAAATCTCCTTCGGCTTATCGATTTTTATCTCCCACGAGCTTTGTTATTCGATTATTAACACTATTTCATAACTCTGCCATTTAAATCCTATATATTTGTACTGCGTAAAATATACACCCCGAAGAACAACAAAAGCACAACAATAAAGCCACTATTCTATTAATTTATTAATGAAGGTGAGTCTTTAAACCAAAGTTTTTTAACATAATCCTTCATATGATGTGTTCCATACCTTACAATAACATCCTCTACATATTCCTGTGAAACGAAGCTGTTATATCTATAACTTATAACAAAGTCCTTACAAAACCTCTGTCCAAGTAGGTCTTTTTCCACTATATCTTCATCTTCCTTATCTGCATGTTCGTACTTCATATCTATAATGTCATCCCAGTAAGATTTCTGGCTATTTAAGAAATCTTTTCTAATATTGCAAAGAAGACTACTTATATCAGCATCTTTATCTACTGCATATGAAAGTGCAGTAACTAGTAAAAATATAGGCTTCATACTTTTTATCAGCTTTTTATTTCTTTTATACATTTTATTTTCAAATGACATAATCTCATTTATGGAGCACTTATCCAACATAAATTTTTTGAATTTTTTATCTGATTCGTATCTCTCATTTAATCCATGACAGAATATTTCATATGGCAGATCCTGACTTTTAGCATTGAAATAATCCATGGATAAAATAGACCACCATATATACTGACTTGCTGACGTGTCCATTCCTATATATTCTCCTTCATACGAGATACGGAAAGGTACAAATGCTCCTCGAAGAATCGGATGAATAACTAATTCCTCTTTTAACTTACTATAAGCCGATATTTTCAAGTATTCATCATTATCCCATTTAACATATTCCCTCTTTCCAAGATTTCGTATTTCTTCTATGCAGTTTCCTTCCACCTTATAGAGAATATTTCCACGCTGAATAATAACCTTATCCTGATTATTATACGCTACGACCACACCCTTATATTCAATCTTATCTCCTGTTTCAGCATTTAAAGAAATCAGTTTTATATTTCTACATATATTCTCAGATTCATTCTCTTCAGTATCTTCATGATCCAAAGTTTTTGCTTTTTTACCATACATTACCCAGCTTCCACCATCAGTATGGCCAAATTGATATTCTATATCTGAATCTAATTCTATAATGCTTTGTTTTTCAGTTGCATAAAGATCAAGTTTAAAAACATGATCAAATCTATGTGATTCTGGCACTAGTTTACCACTTTCATCACTATAATATATTAGTGAATGACCACTTATATTTCCATAATTATTTAATGTATAGAATATATCACTCGCATTTTCTTTTATCACTTCATTTACTGTAAACGAATTAAGATAATCTACTATAGGATCTATATTTACAGTATCGATATAAGCAGCGTAAGAGTTACTCAGATTATTATCAAATGGATCAAAATCATCTGGATTTTCCTGTTCATATTCGTCAAAAAAATCCGAATACAAATCTGGATCTATATCTATAAGCCCTAGATTTTTAAAGAGGGTAAGCTTCAGAAATGGAAGAACAAGTTCAGCTCTATAAAGAGTTTCATCAGAACTAAACCACCTCAGTGCATATTCAAAATCATAACGTTCCTTTCCAGTAGCAATCAGACCTTTTTCAAGCATACACATATATACCGTTCTAAGTGCATCCGATCCTTCACTCTCATCAGTCAAATATACGCCATATGGATCTTCATCGTCGTTACTTAATGAATAGTAATAAAAATCATGCTCATATGCATAACGGAAGATATCGCCTAGGTTTTTTATATTTTCATACTCTTTGCATTTCCTTCTGTTCATGTCACACCCTCTTTCTTTTTAGCTCGTCAATGTTTTTTTCATGTATTTATATGTATGTTTTCTCCCCAGGTTTTATCCTCAGGATTGTTAATCAGCACCCAAAGAACTGGTACGCCTAATGCCCTTTCCATAGGAACATCCGGTGCATACCCATCAGTCATTATGACTATAGCTTTAGGCAGGTCTGGCATCATATTCTCTTTCATGTATCTAAAGATTGGCGAGAAGGAAGTGCCACCACCACCTTTAGGATCTAAATATTCAATATCTTCCTTTTCTGAAAATGGAACAGGTTCTGTAATCGAAGTATCAAAGAATGATATATATCCGCTCGCTCCCGGACACTCCTCAATCACATGCATAACCTCGCCACAGAGTCTTGTGAGCTCTTTCTGAGATATAGAGCCAGATGTATCCACAGCAAACCATATTCCCTGTGGTCGATTTACCATGGAAAATGAATTCTCTCCCGGCAGCAGAAATGGATATTCACTATTTCCACTGAACCTCCTATCCGGAGGCGAAAAAGAATAATCTGTTACATCAATATAAGAACTCACAAATTCTCTAAGATAATCCTTCCATTTGATGCTTGCCTGTTTCTCAGCATCCTCAAAAATCTTTCTTACACTCTGTGGAATAATAGAAAAAGAATTCCCGGACTTTGAGCCATAGTCCTTAAGTATCTTGTCCCATTTATCTGCATCCTGTTCATTGATTTCTATCTCATTCCAGATATCATGTGAATCAAGGTTTTTATATGTCTCCTCCAGCCCCTGAAGATTTTTGCTGGATATTAGTTCATCATATATCTCCTCCGCAGTGAAAAGTCTCCCCTCTTTTTTAGAGGGAGTAAGATGCATTACAGGTTCTCCATCCACCTTAAATTCACGACTCCTAAGTTCTTCCATCAGCTTCTGGTCATCAATATTCCGGAAGTCTCTATCAACAAATTCAGTATTATTCATATAATCGAGAATATTCGAATTCACAACGATATCGCAGGCGATATTGTATATCATTGAGATCTTTCCTCTGCCTCTAACACAATGATTAAGTACACAGTGCATAACCTCATGCATCAATACAAATTCAAGTTCTTCATCTGACAGTCTGTTAGCAAACTGTGGATCAAAAATGATGTGCTGCATATCTGTATACGCAGTACCACAGCTATCGTCAAGGCCGAAGGAAAGATTCATAACCATATTTCCGAAAAATGGATATTTCTTCAAAAGTACGGCTCGTGCATGCGAAAGTCTTAAGGATATATTTCTTTTATCGTTATCATCCATAGTCATTCACCTATCTTCCTGCTATTTCAGAATGCTTTCTACACCATTCACTATATTCTGTGACTTTCATAAGTCGAAGATTTACGCCTTCAATATCCCTTATATTTCGATAGAAAAGTGCTGCGAAATCCACTGGAAAGCGGTTTACAAACTTACAGGCATTTCTCATTTCGGATACAGGCATACGCTTAATATGATCTTCTATATAGGTTGTCATGGATGCAATAACTGCATGCAATACATCCGGTGTACGAGGGAGTTTTGTCTCCTGTCCTGTGAAAATATATCTGATATCAGGAAGGAATTCTGAAACAGAACACCAGCTTTCGAATTCCAGTGCGACACCCTTTCCCAGGTCACCTGCAATGTCATAATGCAGATCACTGATATCCATATCATCAGGGCCGTCATATGCCTTCAGCAGATCACTCACACTCTTCCAGCTTCTTGGAGTTGGAAATGCAGTCGTCTCCATCTCCGAAGCAGCATAGAGCTTGCTGTTGTCAAAGGATAGATATCCTAAAACCAGTGGATGAAGCTTATTCGCTATGGCCCACTCTCTAAAGGAATCCATATCAGGTTTAACCAAAAACTGACGGAAGCGGTTGAGAAGTTCCGGAGTCATTTTGGTTTCCTTTGGCCCCATACCATCTGCTTTTTTCGCACTGGATGTTCTCGCTGGATTTGCAGCTGCGAAAATAATCGTATTCTTTGAAAAATTATGAGAGAAGGCGGTGCGGTCCAGCACAAGCTGCAAGGCTGCGGCCTGCACAGAAGGGCTTGCCTTATCCAGCTCATCAAAGAAGTATAGAAACAGGGTATCATCGTCCTCTGATTTATTTATCTTAAATATCTCCGGCCGGAGCCATGTCGTTTCGGTTCTATCCGCATTTGGAACAGGAATACCAATAAGATCTGTAATGCTGCAGGTTGTTAATCTTATGTCAACCACTTCTACAGGTCTTTTGAGTTCCTTTCTCAGCCTTTCTGCAATCTGGTAGATTGCAGCAGACTTTCCTACACCTGTAGGTCCGAAGAAGATGCTGGCACGGATGTCCTTGCATTCTACTCCGGATCTAAGCATTTTTATAATGTAATCAGAATTAATTTTTACAACTTCACCGGTGGAAATCTCCGGAAGATTAAGTATTGCCATTGGGGCTCCTTTCTATTGATTATCTGAATTAATGATATACTACTTCTTTTCTAATGACTCAGTAAGTTCCCGGTCTAGCTGGGCCAGCTTTGCCTCAAGTTCTTCAACCTCATCATCATATATGTTACCCTTTGCAATCTCATTTAGAGATTCTTCAAGTTCATTCTCATAATCAGTTACTAACCTCTTCAGTTTCAAAACTCTTTTTGAAAGACCAAGCAGCGTAGCATCTAAAGCCTGCGTAACGCCAAGAGGAGTTCTGTCATTCATGGCAACCTTATAGGAACCACCATTTCTTCTCCGGAGAATTACATATCTGTCATCCAGAGTCATATCTTCAGGAAGTATTACGTCAAAACCCATATAGTCCTGAAATATCTGCTCTTTCCATGACTTAATATTCTCATTGAGTGCTTCGATAAGGTCTTCTCCAAAAGCAATTCTTTCCTCTCGGGTAACCTTTTCTTTCTTTTCATTATAGTATTCTTTATCAGCCGTAACTACATGGATTTTGTAATTTGTCTTCTTAATCTGAGACTTTAAACTCTTAACTTTTTCTGACATTTCTCCAAGCTGCTTATATCTATATTTCTTGCTGATTTTCGCTCTTTCAAGCTTGTTAAAAGTCTGAATACGGTTCCTTATCTTAGAATTGCCAAGAGCAAGAGCCTTTACCTCGGAATAGTCCAGCATAACAGTATCAATCTCTGATTCATCCCTATGGAACTCAGAAAGTGAACCTTTAAGAAAATCGCCTATGAACTTACGCTTATTCTCAAGCAGCTGCCATACATAAGCATCGAAGCTTCCACTTGTCAGATATCTGAAGATAAATACCTCTTCATTCTTGTTTCCTTGTCTGATAAGCCTGCCTTCTCGTTGCGAAATATCTGATGGTCTCCATGGAGCGTCGAGATGATGGATAGCTATCAGGTTCTCCTGAACATTCACACCAACTCCAAGCTTTGAGGTCGAACCAAGCATAACTCTGATTTCACCATCATTAAGATGCTTCAGAAGCTTCTGTTTCTTATTCTCAGTAGTACCCTCCTGAATAAATGCGATTTCCTTTGCCTTAACGCCATTCTTTATAAGATATTTCTTCACCTCATCATATACATTAAAACCATCCTTAGGTGTCGAGTAATCACAGAAGATGATCTGGGTAGTTCCAGGATGTTCTTTATAAATCTTCGCAGCTTCCTTTGCACATGCACCAGCCTTACACTCATTCTCCTGAATTACAGCCTCCGAGTATATATGTCTCGCATCAAGAGATATCTTTCTACCATCAGTTATGAGCATAAGTATGTTATCCTCATCCGGAGGTACATTTCCGGTTCTTATCTCATCAACTCTATCTACAATAATCTTATTATATTCTTCATGATATTTAGTCTGCTCTACTACAATGTCTTTATAACCGTTAAATATCGGAAGTGGCATATCATCAGGAGAATTATGATAGAAATCACATACTCCCCCGGCTACACTCATCAGTTCAGGTAGATTATGGTAAGACGAAAGCCTTGTGGTATATCTGAAATTAGTACTGTCAACATCGATTTCAAATGAATTGATAATCGAACAGAAGGTCGAAGCCCATTCACCAAATGTAGCTATTGAACAGTTTCTAAGGGTATCGTGCTGAAGATAGTCCTGAAAAACAAAAAGGTCAGCAATAGAATTCGTAAGAAGCGTACCTGTGTAGAAGAATACATTTCCCTTTTTCTTCTGAACACATCTTACTTTATCAAGCAGAAGATCTGCCTTATTACTTCCTTTACGATGCATACCTATGACGCCTTCCAGTCTTGTATCTATACTACAGTTTTTATAATTATGAGCCTCATCTATAAAAAGACTCGTAATTCCAAGCTCATCGAAACAGCATCTGACATCTTCTGTATATTCCTTTTCAAGTTTCTCCTTTTTCTTCTTGATATTATCAAGCTTACCGGAGATTACTTTTCTCGCCCATCTATCTTTGATATTACGATAGTCGTCATTCAGCTCCCTCTGTTCTTCCTGCATGCTTTCCAGATAGTATGAGTAAGACAAAGAAAGCATATCAAACTTGCTGTAGCAGATATAAATCGCTGTGTAATCTTCAGTCTTTATCTTATGAATAATCTCTTCCCTGTTCTTAGGTGTAAAGTCTTCCGGAGAGATAGTAAGAAGCTTATCCTGAGGATAAAGATATTTATGTGTTCTGACTGCATCACCGAAAACGTTGTTCGGAACAACGATCATATTCTTCTCAGAGAGGCCAAGTCTTTTAAGTTCGTGTGCGGTTGCGACTATGATATAAGTCTTTCCCGAGCCTACGTCGTGACAATAGACCACATTACTGCCTGTACCCGTATCGGAAAGGATTGCTCTTGCTACACCATCCTTCTGATGCTGATAGAAGGTAACCTCAGGATTCATATCACTGAACTTGAGAAATGAACCATCGTACTTTGGAATCGTATAGGCATACATATCACAGTACTGTCTGATAAGAGACTTAATAATGATCTTATTTCTCTTGCACCATTTATCAAATTCACGTAGAATAATGTGCTTCTTCTCCTCCGCAATCTGAGTCTCAATCTTATTTACAACCATTTTCTTTCCACTTGCATTATCTGCAGGAACCTCATCCTTTACCTTGATGGTAGAGGCATTAAGAATATGGTCCAGAATTTTGAGAGCACTCATTCGATCAGTTCCGAACTTTTCTCTGTTATAAATGTCATATGGTAATATCGGGCAATCAATTCTTCGCTTGTTCTTATAGGTCTTCACTTTAGGCTCAATCGGAAGATGGAGCAGATCCTTAATGAAAGCAGCAATAGTATTTTCAGAAATCCAGGTTGCACCAAGCTGTGTATGAATATCATAAATAGAAGGTATCTCAGGCATATGCTTTAAGATAACAGCTTCATTTATATCGAATCTGTGTTCAAATTGCTCGTTATATTGTTCTACTTCATTCAGAAGATCATACAGATTCCCCTGCAGATACTGGACGATCAGAATATAGTCCTCGTATTCTTTTCTGTGAAAAGCATACATACCTGGTATCTGAATTACCGCCTTACCAATATAATAATCAACTATTGCCTGTTCACTGACACCTGCGAGCTTGGCACAATAGTAAATATCTACGATACCTTTTTTATCATACAGGCAGATAGACAAAACCTCAGATATATCGTATGAGCCACACTTTCTGAATGGCAGCTCATACGACCAGGCTTTATGCTCTGTGAATCCTGCAGATTCTTCAGTTTCGTATGGAATATCAAGAAGCTGAGTACTTTTTCTCATCAATAAATCACTCCCCACTTAAATAACGTCTCCATTTCCATTTTCCATTAAGTCCAAACAGCTCATCTATAGCCGAAATAACCTTTCTGTCAAATCTATCTGATACAATGGTACATATATCACCATGAGGTGTTTTTCTTACCCAGAAAACCTCCCCACTTTCCATTTCTCTTGCAAGCTTCATATGATCATTAGCCAGGATGTACGCTTTGAGATCCTTAATTTGTAATCTCATGACAGAGATTGAATCATCATCCAGAATAACCAACCCTCCATATCGTATTCCCAAATACTGTGGCAGATATCTTTCATAGTTATCAAGAGTACATCTAAATCTATCTTTATCATCTAAAAGAGGTTTACTATATGTATGATCAATATAATCATCATCTATGATATAACTGACGTCTGATTCTTCGAAAATGCACATACCCTTCATAAGACTTTGTAACGGTATTTTTTCATTATTAATAACATGAAGCATTCTGTCACTCAGGCTATAATATATTTCAGCATATCTGAAATCCGGGTCATTAATCTTTACAGATTGCTCTTTGCCTACGCTTGGATGAATCTCCTCGGAAAACCTTAAATCACCATAAGGAATGCTTTCCTCATAGAAGACACCTATCTCATTCTCTGACTCACAGTATTCTATCCAACCGATTCTATTACCATTACTTTCTGGAACATCAAGACCACTATTAGTTATAATTCTCTTTGAACAATAATCAGCAGCCTTTTCCAGCTTAGGATAAAAAGCTTGTAAGCATTCAACGTCCAAAGGGTAATCTTTAGATACTGGATTAATAAATATCTCCTTCATTGCACGTCGCGCCATCTTTCTGTTCTTCGTTTTTTCACTAATTGTTTTTTCAAACAGTTTATTGAACCGCTCATAAGTGAAATGATTTTCTTCTGTAGAGTAGATACCCCTGAGTGCCCGGATAATTCTTAGAAGAAGATATGTAATATCGTCTTCATCTTTAATTCCCAGCTGTTCTTCACATATATGAAGTAAGTCCTTAAAACCATCCAGTTTTTCGTTTCTACAGAATCTGTAAAGCTTATAATTTTTATTTATCCTGGATACGGCTTCAAGGCTTTTTTTCTCAGTCTCTCCTTCTTCACCATTTTCAAGTTCTGCGATTCTTCTGTCTAGCGCTTTAATAAGTTCTTCGATATCCCGTCTCCTGTATTCATTCTTGGCTTTAGCAATATCTGAATCCTCATCCTCGTCTTCATCTGACGAAGAAAGCTCTATGTCAATTCTAAGTTTTGCATCTATTATTGCCTCAATAACAGCCTTCACATTTTCCAATGTATTAATCATAGGGAAATCAGCTCTATCAATCTTCCTAGTATTAAATATTTTATCTCCTAAGTGATAATAAATCTGTTTCCACAATACTTTACTAAGTTCATTTCCAGTTGATTCCTGAACCTCATAGTCTTCAGTAATACATAAAGGTATCTGGAAATCCGCCTCACTTAACTTAGTTTCAATCTGCCAAAGATCTGAACCACCCTTCACAACATTTTGACTGTTATCAATGTCATAGATTGTCTCCCACATCGCGATGCCATCCTTTATTGCGAATCTCTTTATATGATTATCCTCCTGACAAAGAGGATAATCATATACTTCTGAGATGAAAAGCCTGTCCTTTCTGTAACTATATGTTTTATCTGTATTTACAGAGTAAACAAAGAAATGTACCGGATATAATTCGTTTTCATCGAGGGTCGCAAAAGGAACCTGATATCTGCCATAAACGATTCCACTATTCTGTCTTTTCATAATTGGCGGATATACATTTTTTGCAATCACTTTGTTACCATATACCAGGTCTCTTTCACCAGTCACTCGGTTATTGAGCATTTCAACCTTGTCTAAATCATAATCATTTTTCATTTTTCAGAGCCTCCCCAAATAATTCTTCAGCTACCTCCCGGATATTGCTTACCGGTACTATATCTAAATCAGTATAAGAAGCAAGTTCACCATTTTCCTGCATATAGTCATAATTCTGCTTAGGAATATATACTCTGGTAATATTTTCCTGACGCGCTGCATCAAGCTTGCCCTTAAGGCCTCCTATAGCATATACACCACCTTTGAGATCAATCTCACCTGTACTTGCAATAGTCTTTGGTACACTGATTCCAAGGTGTGCAGATAACATACATATGGCTATTGAGAGTCCTGCTGACGGACCATCCTTAGGCACAGCCTGCTCGGACATGGTAATTGCAACATTATCCAGCTTTCTTCCCAACATGTTGGACACAACAACCTTCGCCATCTTAATGGAATCCTGAATCATTTCCTTACAGGAACCGGTAACATAACTTTCGTCAATATATGGTGAAAGCTCAACCTCTACAGGAAATACACATCCGCTGCCATCATTATGCACTGCAAGGCAATTCATAATTCCCGGAGTATAGTCGCCCTCAGGAATATTTCCTGACTTAATAGGTCTGGCACCAAGAATTTCTCGAACAATCTTACTTGTAATAGTCAGCTTCCCACGCTTCTTACCACTGATAACTGTTCCACTATACGTTCTGACGAGAAGCTTCTTTATGCATTTCTCAATCTCTCTGACACTTGATGAGTGGATATAGTCTTCAATTAATGTATCAATAGCTTCCTGCTTAAAGATCACCTTCTTAGTCAGCGAAAACTCCTCAAGAAACTTAGGAATAACGTAATCACGCGCAATAATCTTTCTCTCTTCTACAGTATATCCATCGATACTAATACACTTGAAACGGTCTCTCAAAGCTGTCGGAATGTTACTAATATCGTTACATGTAGCAATAGTAATAAGTTGAGAAGTATCAACAAAGTCTCCAAGATAACAATCATAGTATCCGTGTTCTGAAGGATCCAGGATATCGTATAATGTATTAATTACTTCAAGCGAAGCCTTTTCTAACTCGTCGAAAAGCAGAACCGCTGTCGGACCATTTTTTCTTAACTCTTCACTAAGCTTTCCTAATGTAGCTCCAGAATATCCCTCAGAGTGCCCCTTTAGTATAGACGGATCCTTCATTCCATTGAGACTTATCTTAATAAACGGAACATTCAGGATATCTGCTACCATGTGACCCAGCATAGTTTTACCTGTACCAGGAGCTCCATATAGGAGGATATTAAGAGAACCGAAGAGATTCTTTCCTGCGAGTATGTTTTCAATCATGGAATCAATGATCATGTTCTTAGCTTCATCATGTCCATATTCTTTCTCATTCATAAGATTCTTATAGTTTAATAAAATATCCTCTACAGAAATCTTAATCTCTGACTCAGAAGGAACATAATTGACATAGAATCTGATCTTTTCTTCAAGTGTCGTCTTCGCTCGCTTATCTTCTACAACCTCATGTTCCTCGAAAAGCTCCTCTATCTTATCCTGAGTATCCTTAGTAAAACGTTCTCTATAGAACTTAAACTTTTCTGTCAGCTGACTAATGTCATAGACGTAGTCATCATAGCTGGACTGGAAAAGAACTTCTCTTACATAGTCCTCTGTTACCTCAACATTCTCACCATTTGAAAGCGCTTCGGCATAGTCCTCTGATACACTATGAACAACAGTCTGAAGGTTAATGTAAATCTGATCAAGAGATGAAGTAACTCTGTACATATTACAGATCTTATTATATGCCCCATCTGTGATACGAATAAGCGAACCATCTACTAAAAGCTTCTCACAAACCCGTGGAAACATATAATCACGCCCGATAACAAGACGTTCTTCATCAGACATCTTACCGAGAGTTATTACATGTGCAATATTCAGAATCTCAGAAGGAACATCTTCCTTCTTTTCAGCTGTAACAATAAAGGTCATTCTTGAAAGATCCATATCAAAACTCAGACTGTTGTCTCTGAGAATACCCTGAGTCACCAACTTTGTTATGGAATTCTTCATGATTGGCTTTGCTGTTCCAAATCCTATAAGGGAGAGACATCCATTATCTCCGGTCTTTGTAATAATCTCAGATATAGAACCATTAATTGAATTCGAATAAATAGGACTTGAACCCAGAAAAGCATCTATGTCATGAGACGCCGAACTGACATCAAACTCAGCATGTGTATAACTAATGGCTTCAGGAAGTTTGCTCGCCCACAGATGCTTACCACTTCCATTTCTTCCAAGAATAACAATCACTGAAGGTCTGGTTTTTTCCATCTTGTAGATTTCTGCCATAGATTTTCCATGGAAACGTCTTCTATTAGAATCTATATACTGAAGAACAGCTTTCTTCTCGTTTGTATATCCATAAATATGCTGATCTAGATATTCCATGCCTTCTTCCAAAATGTTAGGCTTAAACGGAAGTCCAAAAGGTACACGTGGAAAATACATCTGCCTGATTCCCACTGAATTCTTGACAGCATCCGGAAGCTTATGGTTTTTGGATAGCTTGCTATCCTGCTTCATAGCCTTCTTAACATATTCTGGAATAAGGCCATCGCAAAATTTCAATACAATTTCTGACTCTTCAGAATCGATATCAGAATTCTCAGCATGAAACAGCCCATCTCTTACAGTAAGAGGTTCAAGTCCATATCTCATTCTGACATATCTCTTATTCTTATCGCTAAGATTAAGAAACATGATAAGCTTCTGATAGAATTCATCCTGAGATTCATATACAATATTTTTGGAGTATCTTTCAAACTCTTCTTCAGTGAGAAATTCCACAAGATAGTTCTTTCTAGTAGCTTTGATATAAGCATAAATGATATAAACCGGATTATCGGTACTGATTTTTGAGATTCTGTCAACAATTTCGTAATCCGTGTATCCACTCCAGCCCTTAACCTTATCATGACGCTTTTCAGCTGCATCAGTATCTGACTTCTTGTTATTATCATCAGAATCTGTCTCCAGCTCATCCTTTATAAGTCCATAAACCTTAAAGTATTCCTTGGACTTATGATTGTCATTTTCAATTGAAATAATCATAACCTTCTTCATATACCATTCACTATTAGCCGCTTCCATATAACCAGGAAGCAATGTAACCCCATCTTTATAGGTATCGATGAAGTCAGCAAGCTTTCCAATATTACTACCACCTTCAAATTTCATATCATCTTCAAATTTAACTTTCATTGGGGTTCTCCTTCTTTCAATAAATACTCACTAATTCTGGGATATAGTCGCCCAGCTGATACAACAGTTGCAGAAAAATAAGTCATGAACTCCTCTTGACTAAAATCCTCTTCTGATTTGCATATAAATTGATTCTCCATACATATAAGCCCTATCGTTCTCTTCATTAGAATCCTTCCCAAAGGCACTATTTTGGAAGAAGAATTACATTGGGTAATCTGATCAGCCAAATCCCTTGTATATTCCTCGTTATAAATACTCGGAATAATTGCTACAATGGAAATCATATTGTCAACATCAGTGTGAGTAATCAAAATAACCAGTTCAGACTGTGGAATCTGTAGTCGAAATTCAATACTGTGATTCTTTAGAGTTAATTTGTCTTTCCTTAGACCGAGTTCTTTAGTTATTAAATCTACAATTAAGCCGAGAATGATATCCTTTTTACTATTCTTTGGCCTATAATCAGCTAACAGATTTATCCTTTCATAAATATGCCTATAATCGTTAGCTACATAATTGTCTCTATCCAAAATTGCAACATTATCCATGGTTTTACCTCCCAAAAATAATCGAAATAAATAATTTTACGCACTAAAAAAATAGCTAGTGAAAGGCATAGTTTTTGCTTTTCACTAACTATATGTTCTTAGAATCATTAAAATATCGAAAATATAGCGAAATTCACCATAATTTTGACATAAATATTGGTTATTTGATAAAAATATCACTGATTAAGAAGTGTAAAACCACCCCAATAAAATGGCTTTTCAAAAAGTTTTGTTCCTGGAGGTTTTTCTGATAGTTTTCTCATATCTTCAGCAACCAGTCCCAGTCTTCTGATTCTACTTTCACCAAACCATCCGTCAATGGTAAGATCTTTTAGTGTAACTGACATAAGATATAGTTTTGCCTCACGAAGAGCAGCTGAAACAGTCATTGTTTTAAGATTATTATAAAATCTTGTCATAAATACTGCCGAAGCAAAATCATCAACTTCCCAAAGGTTCGTAATAATCGCTCTTGCTCCGGTAGCCATCAGAGCCGTTCTCATACCTATTAGTCCCAATTGATAATTAATGTCCCCACTTCCAGTAAAACAAGCAGACATCGTAACAACCTTTAGTTTTGGAAGTTTGTAAGTACTAAACTCCTCTGCAGTAATAATCCCATTTCCATACCGTTCATCAATTTCATTCTTAACTATCCAGTCATTTGCACCACTCATAAATATACAATTTGTCAGGAGTGGATTCGTTACATTTCCTTCTATCCAGTCCCCTGTCATTTCATTTGCATAATCAGCTTCAAGATGATCTCCGTGAGTTGCTATATGAAGAATTCTGCAGTCATTATCTATAAGCACACTCTTCTTTGCATCAGATCTAAGCAAAGGTCTTACACCGATTGTATCTGCAACAGCCTGTGCTTCAATCTTACTTAGCGGTATCTGAACCAGATATTTATCATCGTCAGAGTTCTGAGTTACTGAAAGATCCATAGTAAATGAAGGATTACCTATAACGACTGCATTTTCCGTATCTCCCTCTTCAAGCTTGACCTCTCCTTTATAGTTTCTTAGGGAATTAACAGTTACTATCTCATATTTTTCTACCAGATATTTTCCTTGTTCATCAATTAATGCATCATATGGAAAACTACTTAGTTCAGCATCACCTGAAATAATAATTGTCTTTGGTACAATATTAAGCTTCCTTGCAAAATCAATTGCCTCTTTGAACAAAGTTCTATAGAGATTAATCAGAACTGCATTATCACCTCTTAGTATTCTTCCAAGAGAATAAATACTTTCCTTACCATATTTTTCTCTAAGAAGCTTTTCGAGAATCTCGAATTGATATCTTATTTTTAGAAGATTCTGATATGGAAGTATTTTTATCCTCAACTGACCATTTGCCTTTACTAGAACAAATCTGTTATATACCAGATCCTTGATATAAGCATCTCTGTTTACCTCAACGGGAGGCATAACAATATAATCTATATAGATTACATTGTCTGGAAGATGACTGGCTATCTCATCTATATTCATCCAATGTAACCTCTTATAAGGCTGATCTTCCATTAATTGAAGCTCTTTTTCATGTCTCTCATCTTTCAGGCTTTCTATTCTAGCTTCACTTTCTTCATGATTAAAAAACTTTCCAAGCTGAAGATTGATTATTGTTCTATGCAACTTGTTAACTTCTTCATATTCTTCTTCGTACCAGGGATTCATATTTTCAACTTCACCCCTGACTCCAAGAATATCTGAATATATATTTTTACAATTAACTGATATTTCTACAAATTCTTCATCAGTCAGATGAATTCTACGCAGATAATGCTCAGAAAGAACAAATTTGTAATATTCACTAAGACGCGAAAGCCCTTTGAACAGTGACATTTCGTCAGAAAGCTTGAGCATTTCCCATGCACGATGTGGAAAGCCTCTTATAACATCCATAAGAACCGCCTTAAACTCGGCAGAATTAAATACATGCATATATATATCGCCATGTAATCCAAGATTAATCATTACAACATCTACACTGTAGTCTGATTCACGTTCAACACTAATTGCTTTTTTCACAAATTCCGCAGATAAATAAAAGTTACACAAATACCCTTCAATGAGTGATCTCGTGATGTAATACTGAGCAATTAGATTTTTATCTTCAACCACCGAAATATATTCTTCAAGGCATTTGATTGCATTTATAAGTAATGATTCAACCCTATACTTTCTTTTTTCATAAGAAACTGTAATACTTACAGCATTTACTACAGTATAAAAATTTACTCCATTTACACTACTACAATTTCGGAGCGTATCATATGCCTCTTGTATTAGCGATGTTTTATTTTCAGTAAAAAGTGCTTTTTTAGTGTTATAAATAATTATCCCAACATTCGTATTCTGAAGATTATTCTCTTCAACTAAACGAATAGCTTTTTCCAAAGTCTCTCTACTTTTAGGTTTCAATCCCTGCTTTCGAAAAGCTATAGCAAGATTGTTAAGACCTACAAGATAATCGTCAATACCCGCAAATCCCTCTTCATAAGCTCTACAAAGATCATTTGCAAAGCTTTCACCTCTCTTAATATCTCCCATGTCAAGATATACCTTAGATGCCACTTTACAGAGGGAAATATAAGCAACATTATATGCATCATCACTTTTAATTAAGTCAAGATAGTCACGAGATTTTATTAGAAGATCAACTGCATATTCAGAATTATCCGCCTTAATTACAGTGACATTTTCAGCCTTAAGCGAATATGCCAATGAAAGAACATATGCACATTCTTCAGGACTATTCTCTCCTTTAGTTATTATTCGGTCGAGATAGTCATTTGTCTCTAAGTATTTGCCCATTATGTAATAGGTGTTGGCGATATTATAAAGGATGATTAATTCGTCCTCATTCTTAACAAAATACTGATTCATGATTTCAACTGCGATTTTATTGCAGTCAATCGACTTTTCCAAGTTTATAATATTTCCAATGGAAACAAAGCATTCAAAGAAGAAACCTGGATTCTCCGGAATAAACTGCTTGATAAAATTCATATCCAGAGTTTCTATATATTTACCTACTCTGCCAATATCTTCAGCTACTGACCATTCACGAAGCATGAAAAGAGTGAATATCTGGATAGGCTTAGAATCTACATTTTGATTCTTTGTAGTTTGTAAATCAAGGGTTTTTATGTCTGTAGTTTGAAAACGGGTATTTTTTGCAAGCATAAAAGGTGGATAATGGTAACTACTATATAAGTGGTTCATATATTCAAACCACGAGTCCAAGAATTTAAGACATGTCTCTCCCGAACCATATATAATAAGAGCACCTGCTGCAATATCTATAAGGTCGTATATAGTGTAATTGTCAGAGTATAGAATAGGATCAAGAATTTCATGAACTGAGATATTTTTATTATCCGAAAAAATATGCTGATATTGATGGGAGTTACCAAGTCTAATGCATGCAAAAAACGCAGAGGACAAAGCCTCTGCATTTATTGTTTCATCTATCAGCAGTTCCTCTATTAATCGCCTTATTTCATTTTCATTAAAATCTTTATGTATTAATGCTAAAGCTATAAATATCTCAAACTGCTCAGATTCAGAAATATCAGATTTTAGAAGTTCATATAATTCTTCGCGACTATACATTTCAGCATTCATTTCCTTCTACTTATCCGTTATTTATCTTCTATTTGTTATAAGTTTACCATCTATCAGTCTGGACTCATAACATAGTTTTTTTGATAATTCAATACTTATTATCTACTAATTTCATATTTTTTCTCCATCACAAAACACATTTACAAATTCTCTTTTAAATTAATA
>JAILEL010000195.1 GCA_024687845.1 Eubacterium sp. | reverse complement strand
CGAGTTTGGAGCGAGATTTGATACTGCTGCGGATTTTGTATTCGTAGTAGTATGCCTGATAAAGCTGCTCCCGGTGATAAGTATGCCGCTATGGCTGTGTGTATGGATCGCAATGATTGCGCTGATAAAGATAATAAACATCATTTCGGGATACATTGTACAAAGAAAGTTGGTGGCGGTTCATTCAGTGATGAATAAGGTGACAGGGTTATTGCTTTTTATACTGCCTTTGACATTTCCCATAGTCCCGCTAAAGTATTTGGCGATTCCGGTATGCGCGGTTGCGACTTTTGCGGCAGTTCAGGAAGGGCACTTTATCAGGACAGATCCGGACATAAAATGACAGGATATTAACTTCCTAAACAGGTATACTGATCACACAAGGGCGCTGGATGTTGCCGATCAGGTGTATCTTTCACCATTCTTCCTTCAGAAAGGGTTTCTCGCGTTTCCACGGCGTGACACCCATAGACAAAAAAGAAAATGTAAAGTTCTATACCGAAAAATGCGGTTTTCATATAGAATCGACCGAAAGAGATGGTAATGTCATGCTCGCCAGATTTGTCTTAGAAAGATGATATAGAAGGAAAATGTCAAACCAAATAATCGAAAACGTTGGAGAAGTCAGATTGGTAAGGAAGCAAATGTGTCAGCAAGGATGAAAATGCTTTCTGGCTGATTGATTACTGGTGCGGAGGCTGCAGAACAGAGTATAATGTCTGCTCTTTTGCAACATATTCCGAAGGCGGGATATGCCCCAACGTAAAATGTTGCAATGAGAAGGTTATAGACGGATGCTACGAATGCAGAAAGATTAAAGATTTTGGATTTCTCCCATCAAAAGAAGGTAAAGCCTTTTATGTTACTATTGTCTCCTAAAATAATGACCGTCGAAACAGTTGTTCTTTTGTCAAAAGAGTAGATTAAACCATAGGTTATTGCAGAAAGTTGCCTGATATGATAGATTAGAGAGGGATTCGAGTATAGTATCCATGAATCGGATCATGTATAGAGGTTTCTAAATCTTGAAAGGCAGGTATCTTATTGAAGGAGATTCTTGAACAAGTTATAAATTTATATTCTTTGGAAGGCTACTTCTTCATCCCGGTTTCCGGCCATGAAGGCGGAAGAAACAGGATTATTATTGCCAGTCGTGACGATGTTAAACAATATGTTCTTCGTATCTCGGATATCGGCGATCGTAGCGAGGCAGACTATCTCGCCGAAACAGAGTTTGTACGGTATTTGGCTGAAAACGGAGCACCTGTGGCGGACGTGATCCCATCAGTTCGAGGCAGGCTGGTCGAGTGTGCAGAGGCAGATGGTGAGATCGTATATGTCAGCCTGTTTAACTACGCAAAAGGAATGCTCCTTGCGGATAACGGCTACAATTACAGAGAAGGTGCACCACTCGGCGAGTACTTCTACAATACCGGCAAAGCACTGGGTGCAATCCACAGACTGGCCAAGTTATATAAGCCTGTACATCACCTCTCGACCTATTTTGACAAGTACAACATGACATACATAGATTGTCTGATCCCGGATGAATTCAGTGAACTGAAAGCAGCTATTGCAAGTCGTCTGGATTCTTTCCATGCACTCCCGATGGATAAAGACTGTTACGGTCCGGTTCACTTCGATTTCAGCGACGGCAATTACCATGTAGATATGGATACCGGTGCAATCACAGTGTTCGATTTTGACAACTGCATGAACTGCTGGTATATGTTTGACCTTGCCAATCTCTGGATCCACAATGAAGGCTGGACACGGCAGGAAAGCAATCCGGATAAACGCTTCAAATTGATGCAGCAATGTTTCGAACTTCAATTACAGGGGTATAAGACTGAAACAGATATTCAGGAAGAGATGCTTAAGAAGCTGCCATTATTCATAGACATGGTACTTATCGAGAATATCGTTGATGAATTTGAGTGCTGCGAACGCGAAGGCGAGAAACCGGACTACGAAGATATTGAGGGTGCAGCACGGTGTCTAATCGAACTGATACCATATGCAGGATTCGGAGAAGATAATGGATGAATAATAGTTTGATTATAGGGACATAGCAAAATCAATAAAAGACTTGAGAGAAAGCACGGGGATGTCATGTAAAGGTTTTTCAGAACATACGGACATCCCCGTTCGTACATTGGAGGATGGGAAAGCAGCAAAAAAATATACAGCGAGCACGAGAGCATAGATATGATAAGGGGGAAAGATGAATAAGGAATGGTCGGAATTTAACAAATTTATGCAGAGTCAGATAAAGAAAAGAGATACCTATGATGCCGGTGTTGGAACACTTTTCACTTTGCGTAATTCACTTTGGAATACGATAACATCATTCCGTAACGAATTGAACAGGGATGATTTTAATGCGATTCCTTTTATTAATGCAGATGGATATCATAGCAAAACGATTGCATATTCACTGTGGCATATCTTCCGTATTGAGGATATCGTTGCCCATACGCTGGTAGCGGAAGATGATCAGGTTTTCTTTAAGGAAGAATATCAGAAAAGGATAAATGCAGCTATCATTACAACAGGGAATGAACTTGTGAAGCAGGAGATAGCAGATTTTTCGAAAGAGCTTAATCTGGATGAACTCTATAACTATATAGAAGAAGTTAAGAATAGTACGGAAGAAATAGTTAAAGGGCTTTCTTTTGATGACACGAAAAGAAAGATTTCTGAGGAAACAAAAGAAAAGCTTAAGTCACTCCATACAGTCAGTGAAGATGAAAATGCTATCTGGCTGATCGATTATTGGTGCAATAAAGATGTACGTGGACTTATTCAGATGCCATTTTCAAGACATTGGATCATGCATATTGAGGCATGTTTAAGGATAAGGAATAAGATTCGACCATGATACATTGTGGTTTAATTCTTAAGTAAAAAACTGATGGAAAAGGATAAGATAATGGATACTTATGTTGATGAAAGAGATTATAAACTACTTGATGCGGATAAATATACATTCTTTATTCTGAAGAGGATAATGGGAGGAGACTCTGAACTGCTTTTATCCGATCATGAGAATCTGATCCTATGTTTTACGGGTCATCCTAATCCGGTCTGGATATGGACTCCGGAGGATGCTTCCGAAGAAGAATTGGAGAAGGCATATCAGCTTGCTGAAAAGAACGGACTGCTTTCGGGCGAATATCATTTTAATGTTAAGTATGCGCTTGCGGAATATTTCGTAAAAAGAGCAGCTGAAGACGGATTAAAGATGAAAATAACTATGAATATGCTGGCATATGACTGCCTTAATCCTATCAAGCCGGAATTCCAGGCGGATGGAGAGATATATCGATGTGAGAGTACGGATCTGGATGAACTGGCAGATTTTTTGGAAAAGTTCCTTGAGGAAACGGGTGTCAATGGGAATGATATAGGCGACTGCAGAAAAGATGCTGAGGATTATATTAATTCCGGAAACATGTACTTCTGGAAGGATGAACAGGGTAATAATGCAGCAAGCTGTAAATGGGCTCAGACCGGAGATATGGCATCGATAAATCTAGTGTTCACACGCCCTGAGTTTCGAAGAAAACATTATGCTGAAAATCTGGTTTATCAGGTGACAATGAAAGTTAAAGAAGCAGGATGTATTCCGATGCTTTATACAGATGCTGATTATGTAGCATCAAACGCATGTTATGAGAAGATAGGATATGTTCTTAGGGGAAAACTATGCACGATAGGTTAAACACGAAAGTTATATTTGTAAGGCACGCACAGTCATTTCATCCGTATAGTGATGATCGTACCAGACCGCTTACGAATGAAGGATTAATGGATAGAGAGATTGTGCTTGATACACTTAGAGACAGGCATATTGATGCATTTTTATGCAGCCCTTATAAAAGGAGTATCGACACGATATCTGTGGCAGCGGATTACTTCGGTATGGAAATAAAAACCGATGAGAGATTCCGTGAAAGGCAATACGGAACAGATGCATCAAAAATGCGGGATAAAAGATGGGCGGATTTTTCTTTTGCAGAGGAAGGCGGAGAGAATCTGGAATCTGTTCAAAAAAGAAATATAGAAGCACTTAAAGAGGTCTTACATATGTATGAAGGTAAGACTGTGGTCATCGGAACTCATGGAACGGCTCTGAGCAGTATATTGAATTACTATGACAGATCCTTCGGGCTTAATGATTTTCTGCGAATTGTAAATTGGATGCCATACATAGTAGAACTGACTTTCGACGGAAAAACACTGATAAAAAAAACAGAGCTCGCTCATATAGAGAAGACATATCAAAGAATTGATTTTTCGGTTATCACTGCCTGCGGAGAGTGCTGCACGGGATGTACAAAAAAGATAGCCGGAGAATGTCCGGGATGCATAGAAGCGGACGGATATGTTCCGGAATGGGCCGAATCTGGCAGGTGCCGGATCCATGCATGTGTTAAGGAGCATGGCGTTCATTTTTGCGGTCTGTGCAAAGAATTCCCATGTGATAGAATTCCGGAGCTGATGCCGTGGAACAAGGACATAGTAACACATTTGGCTTATTTAAAAGATGAGTATGAAATGCAGAACAAGGTATAATTGATGGAGCGATACAGGGTGAATATGCGATATGATCATTAATACGGGACAAAGAACAGATATACCGGCTTTCTACGCTGAGTGGTTTGCGGGCAGAATAAAAGAAGGTTTTGTCTGTGTCCGCAATCCGTACAATCCGAGCCAGGTGAATAAGTACAGGCTGGAACCGTCAGTGGTCGACGTGATTGGGTTCTGTACAAAGAATCCGGCACCGATGTTTCCTTATATGGATTTGATAAAGGACTTCGGTCAATACTGGTTTGTGACACTGACTCCTTACGGACGCGATATCGAGCCAAATGTTCCGGATAAACATCGTTTGATAGAGGATTTCAAAATGCTATCCGATTATGTAGGAGTGAATTCTGTAGGTTGGAGGTATGATCCGATATTTCTCTCTGAAAAATATACGGCAGAATATCATTTACATGCTTTCAGACAGATAGCGGAAAGTCTGAAGGGGTATACGAAGACGGTGGTTATCAGTTTTATAGATTTATACCCGAAGGTCAGAAAGAACTTTCCGGAAGCAAGAGAAGTCTCGAAAGAGGACAGATTGATGCTGGGGAAAAGTATGATAAAGATTGCAGATGAATGCGGTATGATCGTTAAACCCTGCGCAGAAGGCACAGAACTGGCAGAGTATGGGGCTGACTGCAGCGGATGTATGAAGATCAGTGATTACGAAAAGGCTATCGGCAAAAGGCTGATCGCACCGAATAAGAAGGGAGCCAGAGCAGAATGTGCATGTTACCTTTCTTGTGATATTGGCGCATATAATACCTGTATGCACTTTTGCAAGTACTGTTACGCAAATGCAGAACAGGAAACAGTGCTTGCACAGAACAAACTACATGACATTTCATCCCCGTTCCTGATTGGAAATTATATGGAAGGTGATAAGATACATGAAGTTCCACAGGAATCGTGGATAGACCTGCAAGAAAGATTGTTCTGACTATTAGAAGGCGGAGGGTTAAGAGAATTATGGTTTTACTTGTGATTGATGTGCAAAAGGGAATAACTGATGAGAGACTGTATGGTTATCAGCAGTTTGAAGATAATTTAAAGCAGCTGATCGATGCTTCCCGTAAAAATGGAGTTGAAGTGATCTATGTAAGACATGACGATGGTCCGGGTTCGGGTTTCTCAAAGGGAGATGATGCTTTTGAGATATATGATGTAGTCGCCCCGAAGGAGGACGAAAAGATATTTGATAAGAATGTAAACAGTGCTTTTCATGAATCGACCGGACTGGAGGCATATCTCAGATCAAAGAATATTAAGAAGATAATAACTGTGGGACTTCAGACAGATTACTGCATAGACGCAACCATAAAGAGCGGCTTTGAAAAAGGCTTTGAAATGATCGTGCCAAAGGAATGTAATTCTACACAAAGCAATCCGTATATGGATGCCGAGACTACGTATAAATTCTACAATGAGAGTATGTGGCCGGGTAGATATGCGGCATGCCCTACGGTTTCAGAAACGATTGAGATAATAAAGACCTATAAGAAGAGTGAGATTTCTATCAGGATTAATGCTTGCGGTACGAGAGAGGTTGAAACCGATAGACTTTTGATACGTCCGTTTAAGCTGGATGACGCGGAGTCTATACTAAGCAACTGGGCAGGAGATGAAGAGGTTCAGAAAAATTACGGCGAGCCGGTTTATGATTCACTTGAGAAAGTACAGGGTCTCATTCAGAAATATATAACTGCATATAACTCCGACTTTACATTCAGATGGGCAGTGATTGAAAAGAAGTCCGGTGAATGCATCGGACAGATCGCGTATTTCCTTGTAGATAAGGCAGGCAGCTGGGGCGAGATAGAGTATTGTATCGGCAGAGCTTATCAGGGAAAAGGTTATGCAACCGAAGCCACAAAGGCAATCATACGTTATGGCTTCGATGAGATAGGCTTTAATAAAGTTCAGATCTGCGTCAGACCATCCAATATAAAATCAAAAAAAGTAATTGAAAAATGTGGCTTTGAGTATGAAGGTACCCTTAGGGATTACTTTTTTATAGATGGTAAATATGAGGGCAGGATGTATTATTCATTGTTGAAAGATTAAGTAAGGTCATTATTAAAGGATTAAGAATTGACAAAGGATGATATTAAAAATGATATACGAACTTACAGATACTTCTAAAGTAATGCATCTTTTTGAAGGCTGGCAGGAAACACTGATCTATTCCTGTTTGCAGAAGGTAATGGGGAAAATCTATGTTACCGATCTGGAGTCTCCGATCTCTGCAATGGCATATGTAGGATGCTTTGCTTTCTATGCGGGAGAACCGGATAGGGAACTTGTAGAGAAAAAGCCTGATGGTTTTGTAATCATGACACCGCAGAATAAAGCTTGGGAAGTATGTATTGAAGAGTGTTTTCCAAAGGCAAAGAAGGTGATCAGATATGCCATCAAAAAGGATACGCAGTTTGATAAAGAGCTTCTCAGAAGCATGATAAAGGAACTGCCTGCCAGATATGAACTGAGAGAAATTGATGAAAAGATTTATGATATGTGTCTGTCGAATCCGGTGACAAGGGACTTTGTCTCAGCATTCGGAAACAAAGAAAAATATCTGGAAATGGGTCGAGGTATGGTGATTCTTAAATCAGGCCGGATTGTAGCCGGAGCATCCTCTTATACCAGATACAAAGAAGGAATAGAGATAGAGGTTGATACAGTAGAGGAAGAACGGAGAATCGGGCTTGCGACAATTGTATGTGCAGCACTGATCCTGCGGTGCCTCGATGAGGGATTATATCCAAGCTGGGACGCACAGAATATGAATTCTGTTCATCTTGCTGAGAAATTGGGATATGAATTCAATCATGAGTACGTTGCGTATGAAGTCTCAGGAGAAGATTAAGTACTTTATACTGCTGGATGAACTCTTTTAACGGAAAACAATATGGAAAACAATAATATGAAAATAATTGATTTTTTTAGCGGTGACAATAAGGAACACTGGCTTAAAGAGATAGAGAAAAGTGACTGGAGAGCGGGAAAGTATCTGTATGAACTACTCCGTGATAAGAAGCTGAAGGAACTGTGCGGTGAATCAACCCGGGTGCTGCTGCTTACTGAGGGTGATGAGTTACTTGCGTTTTGTACATATGCTGAGCAGGATGATATCCGAGATGCTTCACTCACACCGTGGGTCGGATTTGCGTATACTTTTCCTAAGTATAGGGGAAAAAGGTGTATGGGAAAACTTCTGGAATATGCCTATGATCTTGCTGATAAGGAAGAACATAAGTACATTTATATTTCAACAGGTGAGATAGGACTATATGAGAAATACGGATATACTTTCTGGAAAATGATGACGGATGTTTACGGCGATGAAAGCCGTGTGTATAGAAGGGAAATACATCATGTATAACGAATATTTGGAAAAAACAGAATATGTGGATTATGACAATCCGGATGTCAAAAGTATGGCTGAACGTTTAAAGATTGAGTCGACGGACGAATTGTCACTTATAAAGAATACATTTTATTTTGTCAGAGATGAGATTAAGCATTCATGGGATGCGCAGGACAGACGAGTTACCGTATCTGCGAGTGATACGCTGAGAGTTGGTGTCGGAATCTGCTGGGCAAAGGCGAATCTGCTGGCGGCACTTCTCAGAGCAAACGGAATCCCTGCAGGATTCAGCTACCAACGACTGACTCTCGGCGATACGCCCGATACAGGATACTGCATTCACGCAATGAATACGGTTTATGTGAGCAGTCTCGATAAGTGGATAAGACTTGATGCCAGAGGAAATAAAGAAGGTGTAAGTGCCGAGTTTTCGACGGATGAAGAGATACTTGCTTTTGATACAAAATCCGAAGGAGAGATAGATTATCATGACAATCATTCCTATCCGGATTATGGATTGATGAAGGTTCTGGAAGAAAGCCGCGATGCGATAGACATGTACCTTCATCATTTGCCGGATCAGATAACCTACAGCGTTACATATAAGATTGCTTCACCTGATGACATGAAACTCTTGATGAGCAGCCGCCTTGAAATGCTTAAGGTTGTAAATGACCTGGATTTTACTTATGAGTATAGTGATGAGATAGTAAAGAGCAGCAGAGAATATTTTGAAAAAGGGGATCATACAACGGTTCTTGCTATGGACGGAAAAAGAGTGATAGGCTGTGCGTCCATCTGCTACATGTATATAATGCCGACCTTCGATCATCCAACTGGAAAGCGAGCTCATCTCATGAATGTATATACCATGAAAGAATGGCAGAGACAGGGCATTGCTATGAAAATGGTATCAATGCTGATAGACGAAGCCTGGAGGCGAGGAGTTACGGAGATTAGTCTTGATGCTACAGAAGAAGGACGTCCATTATATGAAAGACTTGGATTTATCTCATCAACGGAAGGAATGGTTCTTTCGAGAACATAGAATCAGATGGAATTAATATATGATCATTAATACAGGGAAAAGAACAGATTACATGATCATTCTTCACCATTCCTGATCAGAAATTATCTGAAATGTGTTGCTCTTTTGTTGTGCTTTTCATGTTATAATAAATAATGATTTTACGAAGTGAAATCGTTGCTCCGAGTAAAGCAACAATGTATTTAATAAAGAAAAATGCATAAGGATGGACAATATATGGTGAGACGGATTATATTTTCATACATGCTTAATTGTTTACGTTATAACTGCGCCATTTTTACGGATATTAAAATAAATTTATAGATTATGTCGAACAGAGATTCCCTGTCTGTTCGACATTTTTGTTTTTACGTAATTGAAAAACAGGAGAAATTTTACTTATGAGTCGGCAGAGATGCATTTAAAAACACAAATACAAAGATAGCATTTAAGTGTTCAAAGTCTGTGCTTAAGAAATATGAGAAGCTATTTACAAAGGCAGGTGCATCTAAGAAGGCAAAATATAAAAAGTAAATAGTTAAAATGTACAAAAGGGACGTTCTAACAAGTGGTTGGGATGTCCTTTTTTAATAATTCTACTATATAGTGTTTTCCTGAGATTGACTTACACATTATATAGTAGTAGATTAAAGGGGTTGTATTATTTTACATTTTGAGGTATTATGTTTGATATATCTAATAATAGTTAAATGCTTCTAATCATAGGAGGGAAAAATTATGCAAAAGGATTTAATGCTCAATTTTGATGAGTGGGATGGATTCACTGGTCGTTTATGGAAAGAAGAGTGTAATGTCAGGGAATTTATTACATATAATTATACCCCGTATACAGGAGATGAAAGCTTTCTGGAAGGACCAACTGAAGCGACTAATAAGCTTTGGGCTAAACTTCAGGAGCTTCAGAAGGAAGAACATGCAAAGGGTGGGGTTCTGGACGAGGAAACTGAGATAGTTTCTACACTTACTTCTTATGGTCCTGGATATATAGATGAATCAATGAAAGATCTTGAGCAGATTGTTGGTCTTCAGACTGATAAGCCACTTAAGAGAGCATTCATGCCATTTGGTGGTATCAAGATGGCTGAAGAATCTCTTACTATGTATGGTTATGAACCTAACAAGGATCTTCATAAGGTATTTACTGAATATCACAAGACTCATAATCAGGCGGTTTTTGATGCATATACAGATGAGATGAGAGCAGCTCGTAGGAGTCATATCATCACTGGACTTCCTGATACATATGGCCGTGGACGAATTGTAGGTGATTATAGAAGAATCGCTTTATATGGAATAGATCAGCTTATAGAATGGAAAAAGCAAGATAAGAAAAACTGCGGTCATGGGGTAATGACCGATGATATCATCCGTCAGCGTGAGGAACTTGCTGAGCAGATTAAGGCCCTTGAGGGAATGAAGAAGATGGCAGAAATATATGGCTGCGATATCTCTCGTCCAGCAAAGAATGCTAAGGAAGCTGTTCAATGGTTATACTTCGGATATCTGGCTGCAGTTAAGACACAGAATGGTGCTGCTATGTCAGTTGGCCGTGTTTCTACATTCCTTGATATTTATATTGAAAGAGATTTGAAGAAGGGTATTCTTACTGAAAGTGAGGCTCAGGAGTTAATCGATCATTTTGTAATGAAACTCAGAATGGTTAAGTTTGCCCGTATTCAGTCTTACAATGAACTGTTCTCAGGAGACCCTGTCTGGGCAACTCTTGAGGTTGGTGGAATTGGTATGGACGGTCGTCCACATGTTACAAAGAACTGCTATAGATTCCTGCACACACTCGAAAATATGGGACCTTCACCAGAACCTAATCTTACAGTTCTCTATTCATCACAGCTGCCTGAAGCCTTTAAGAGATATGCTGCGAGAATCTCTGTTAAGACTAGCTCAATACAGTATGAAAATGATGATGTTATGAAGCCTGTATGGGGCGATGATTATTCAATCTGCTGCTGTGTATCAGCTACTCAGACTGGTAAGGAAATCCAGTTCTTTGGTGCTCGTGCTAATCTGGCTAAATGTCTTCTGTTCTCGATTAATGGTGGAGTAGATGCTAAGTCACGTGTTCAGGTTGGACCAGCTGCACGACCTATTACTTCAGAATACCTGGACTATGATGAAGTAATCGAAAGGTTTGAATTCATGCTTGACTGGCTTGCTGGTCTTTATGTGAATACACTAAATCTTATTCACTACATGCATGACAAATACTACTATGAGGCTGCCGAGATGGCACTTATAGATACAGATGTTCGTCGTACATTTGCGACAGGTATCGCTGGATTCTCACATGTTATCGATTCGCTTTCAGCTATCAAGTACGCTAAGGTTAAGGTTATCCGTGATGAAGAAGGCTTCGCTGTCGATTATAAGGTTGAGGGAGATTTTCCTAAGTATGGAAATGATGACAACAGAGCAGATAATATAGGAGTATGGCTTCTTAAGACCTTCCTTGATGATATAAAGAAAAGACATACTTATAGAAACTCAGAACCAACAACATCTATCCTTACTATTACATCAAATGTTGTATATGGTAAATTCACAGGAAGTCTTCCTGATGGACGTAAAGCATGGACACCACTTGCTCCTGGAGCTAATCCAAGCTATGGGGCTGAAAAGTCTGGTCTTCTTGCTTCTCTTAATTCAGTTGCAAAGATTCCGTATGTCTGGGCTCTTGATGGTATTTCAAATACTCAGTCCATGAATCCATCAGCTCTTGGAAACACAGAGGAAGAAAGAGTTCAGAATCTTGTGAATGCCATGGATGGTTATTTCGACCAGGGTGCTCATCACCTTAATGTAAATGTTTTCAGTCGTGAGGTTCTTGAGGATATCATGGAACATCCTGATAAACCGGAATATGCCAACTTTACTATACGTGTATCTGGCTACGCTGTTAAGTTTATCAACCTTACAAGAGAACAGCAGCTGGATGTTATTAATCGAACATTCCATGAATCTTTATAAAAGATAATTGTAAATATAGAAGAGATATTATGAAAGAAACAATTGGATACATCCATTCAACTGAAAGCTTTGGTGCAGTTGACGGCCCTGGAATAAGATTTATAGTCTTTTTACAGGGCTGTAACATGCGCTGTAAATATTGCCATAATCCTGAAACCTGGAATGTTGTCACCAGCGAAGAAAGACTTAAAGAGCTAATTGCAAAAGGAATAAAGGTTGAAACCTATACGCCTGGGGAGATTCTGGAAAAGGCAATGAGATATAAGCCTTATTGGAAAAATGGTGGTGGAATCACTGTCAGTGGTGGAGAAGCCCTTCTTCAAATAGATTTTGTTACCGAACTATTCAGACTTGCCAAGGAAAAGGGCGTAAACACCTGTTTAGATACATCTGGTAATCCATTTACCCTTCATGGTGAATTCTTTCAAAAATTTAGTATTCTAATTAATTATACCGATCTTTTTATCCTTGATATTAAACACATAAATGAGGAAAAACATAAAAATCTTACCGGCTTTACAAATCAGAATATCCTTGACATGGCCAAATACCTTTCTGATTCTGGAAAGAAAATGTGGATTCGCCATGTACTGGTTCCTGGAATTACTACTGACGAAAATGACTTGAAAAAACTTGCGGAATTTATTTCTGGTCTTAAGACTGTATCAAAGGTAGAGGTTCTTCCTTATCATAGACTTGGCGTTCCGGAATATGAGAGACTGGGGATAGAATATCCCATTCCAGATGTATGTCCACCTTCTGAAGAACAGCTTGCCAGAGCCAGAGAGATTCTTACAATACCACTGATCTGACCTTAACATGGGTCTGGATCAGTTTTTTTTATATAGAAGAGGAAAAATAACCAGAATTCTGATATGGTTTTACATCCATATAGATGGTACATTAGGATAACGATTTTTTTGTTTTAGCACTCCCACATAATATGATTATTGACTGAAACTTTTCACATTATACTTATATTCTGAAGAGACCGCAATCGTAAGTGAAAACGCTATAAGCTATGTGTTGCTCTTTTGTTGTCCACCAGGAGATATGATTAAAGTTGAGTTATATAGTCAAAGTGAATTAATAGTTATAAAAGGAGGGTTTTACTACTTCAATTGGAGGCGATTTGATATGGAAAATAATAAGAACTCTTTATGGAAGGTAATTGCTATTGTATCAATCTGTTTGTTTTTAGTGGTTCTTTTCATAACAATTGGATTAGCTGGTAAGATAAAGAAAGCAGATAGTACCGATGATACTTTGCAGAACAGTGTTGAGACAGAAGATGTTTCTGAAGAAAAGGTTGAAGGTAGTAGTTCTGAAGATACTGAAACTTCTTCAGTTTCGGAAAATCTATCTTTATGGAATGAACAGGCGGAGGCTAAGAAACAGCTTCTTGCGTATATTCAGGATATAACCGAGGAAGGTGGAGCTGACTATATCCCGGTTGAAAATCGTATTGCTGTTTTTGACCTTGATGGTACCCTTTATGGAGAAACAAATCCAACATATTTTGATTACAGCTTACTTCTTCATAGAGTTTATGAGGATACTGATTACAGAGATAAGGCAACTGATTTCGAAAGAGAAACCGCCGGTAAGATACTTGATTCTGTAACAGGAGGACCGTCAGCAAGTGGCATTGAAGTTGACCATGGTAAAGGAATTGCATCTTCATTTTCTGGAATGACAGTAGACGAATTTGAAGCTTACGTTGAAGAGTTTAAGAAGGAACCAGCTCCCGGATATGAAGGAATGACACGTGGAGAATCATTCTATAAGCCGATGCTTGAAGTGATAGATCTTCTTCAGAAAAATGATTTTAAAGTATATGTAGTGAGTGGAACAGACAGACTCATAGTAAGAGGAATTGTAAATGGCACTTTGAATATACCTATGAGCCAGGTGATTGGTTCTGACGAAACTATTGTTGCATCAGGACAGAGTATTACTGATGGACTGGATTATACGTTTAAAGAAGATGATAACCTTATCCTTGGCGGAGATTTTCTTATAAAGAATCTTAAAATGAATAAGGTTGGAGTTATTGCTCAGGAGATTGGTCAGCAGCCAGTGCTGTCATTTGGTAACAGCTCTGGAGATTCCAGTATGTGTGAATATGTAACAAGTTCTAATCCATATAAAAGTCTGGCATTTATGCTCTGCTGTGATGATACAGAGCGTGAATATGGAAATGAAGAAAAAGCAGATAAAATGTATTCTTTATGCGAGGAACAAGGATGGATTCCTATTTCCATGAAGAATGACTGGTCTACAATCTACGGTGATAAAGTAAAGAAGACATCTGATAAAACACCGGTTCCATTTACAAAGTATGAAAGAGAAGACAATACTGACAATGTATTAAAGACTGAAATCGGACCTGCTTCAAAAGATGGTTATACTTTGAAACAGGTGGTTTGTCTCAGCAGACATAATATTCGTTCACCTCTTAGTGATGAGGGTTCAGAACTGGATACTATTACTCCATACGACTGGCTTGAATGGTCTTCAGATCCAAGTCATCTTTCTGTGAAGGGCGGAACTTTGGAAAGTGAGATGGGACAGTATTTCAGAAAGTGGCTTGAAAAAGAGGGACTTTTTGAAGAGAATTACCAGCCTCGGGATGGAGCAGTAAGGATTTATGCTAATTCAAAGCAAAGAACAATTGCCACAGCACAGTTCTTTAAGGCGGGACTGCTTCCTTCATATAATGGTGATGTAGAATATCATGCTGATTTTGATACGATGGATCCAGTATTTAATCCGTGTCTTACATATGTTTCGGACGAATATATAAAAGATGCAGAGGCAGAAATAAAGACACTCTATAATTCAGCTATTGAAGGTCTTAGTGATAATTATGAACTGCTTTCTGATGTTATAGATGTGGAAGAATCTGATGATTATAAGAATGAAAAGTTTAAAGGTTTTGTAACTGATGATTCTGAATTTACATTTGAAGAAGGAGAAGAACCAGCTGTTGCAGGATCCCTCAAAACTGCTTGTAAGGTTAGCGATGCTTTGGTACTGCAGTATTATGAAATGGATGATCCTAAGAAAGCTGCTTTTGGACATAATCTTTCTGATGATGACTGGAAGAAAATATCTGAAATAAAGGATGTTTACGGAGATGTTCTTTTCAGTTCTCCAAAGATTGCAATTAATGTTGCAAATCCACTTCTTTCAGAAATTAAGAATGAGCTTAGTACTGACGGACGCCAGTTTACATTTTTATGTGGTCATGATTCCAATTTATGTAGTGTTCTTGCAGCACTTGATGCAGAGGATTACTGCCTGCCTGGCTCTATAGAGAAGGTTCCTATAGGTTCAAAGCTTGTTATGAGCAAATGGACTAATGATAAAGGAGAGGAACTTATGAGTTTCGATCTTGTTTATCAAACCACGGATCAGTTGAGGAATCTTTCTGTGATTGATGAGAACAATCCTCCGGGAATATATAGAATCAGATTTAAAGGTCTCAAGGAGAATTCTGATGGACTTTATAATGTTGAGGATGTTATGAAACTATTAGAAGAAAAGATTGGTGAATATGATCTCATGATAGATGAATATGAAATGGATGAAGCTGCTTAAAACATGAATAGAGAGAGGAGAATTCAATTACTGAGATTTATGTTAATTCTTTAGGATGCCACGGTCATTGTAAATGGAAAAGTAAAGTAAACTAAAACCCAAATTAATAAAATAGAAGGGGCTGTCCACTAAGTAAATGATGGACAGCTCCTTTTTTAACAGATCTATCATTGAGGTTACTATTCATGGATAACTCTTTGAGGAATAATACGGATTTGTAAAAAGGTGTCATAGATGATATAATGAATAGCGATTTGCCTTTGGCAGATTGCTAACGTAAGTTACAGCATAAGTGCTGAAAAATATATGAGAGGAAAATACTATGGGATTATTATCAACACTTTTTTCAAACGTTGTAAATCTTGAGATTAAACAGCTGATAATGTGGATTATCGGCGGTGCTCTTATTTATCTTGCCATAAAGAAGAAGATGGAACCGACGCTTCTGCTTCCAATAGGCTTTGGAGCTATTCTTGTCAATCTGCCTATGTCTGGAGCTATTACTCAGATTGTGGGTGATATTGTTCAGGAAGGACCTATCTCAATTCTTTTCGAAAGCGGTATAGCCAATGAGTTATTTCCACTTTTACTTTTTGTAGGAATAGGAGCAATGATTGATTTCGGACCACTGCTTTCCAATCCAAAGCTCATGATATTTGGTGCGGCTGCTCAGTTTGGTATATTCTTTACTCTGAGTCTTGCATCTCTCTTTGGATTTGAGCTTCGTGATGCAGCTTCAATAGCTATTATCGGTGCAGCTGATGGACCTACATCCATCTTTGTAGCTAATTATTTCGGAACTAAATATATTGGTGCAATCATAGTCGCAGCATATTCATATATGGCGCTTGTTCCTATAGTTCAGCCACCTATCATAAAGCTTCTGACTACAGAAAAGGAACGTAAGATCAAAATGGAGTATAAGCCGGGAAATGTATCTCGGACCACGAAGATATTGTTCCCTATATTTGTTACGATTCTTACAGGAATAGTAGCTCCAAATGCGGTAGCGCTTATTGGTTTCCTTATGTTCGGTAATCTTATAAGGGAGTGTGGAGTTCTGGATTCACTTTCCAAAACTGCACAGACAGATCTGGCTAATCTGGTAACTCTTTTCCTTGGAATTACAATAGCAGAAAAAATGCAGGCGGATGCATTTCTTAATCCTCAGACACTTCTTATATTAGGACTCGGACTTATTGCGTTCATATTTGATACAGCGGGTGGCGTTATATTTGCAAAAATAATCAATATTTTTGCTAAGAACAAAATCAATCCGATGATAGGAGCAGCTGGAATCTCAGCATTCCCTATGTCTTCCAGAGTAGTGCATAAACTGGGACTTGAGGAGGATCCAACAAACTTCCTGCTTACCCATACAATCGGGATAAATGTATCTGGACAGATAGCTTCCGTTATAGCCGGAGGCCTGATTCTAAACCTGATACCAAGATAGGAGGCACATAATGAAGATTGATATAAATGCATTTCTGAATTCTCTTCCAATTATGGGGGTAGGACTCTTAGGAATATTCATAGTTACTATAGTGATTATTGCAGGCATATATATATTAAAAGCCTTTTCATCAAAGACTGCTGGGGATGATGAGGAAGAGGCAGCAACTGAGAATGCAGCTGAGGCAGAAGGCACTTCTGAAAAAAAGGAATCAGCTATGGATCTTCTTAAAGAGCGAGAGAAGAAGGATTTTCTTGAAGAGGAAGATAACATATACATATCACATGATCTATAGACCTTTAAGGTTACTATTCACGGTTAACTCAAAAAACACTCTTAAGTCCACATCGCATAAAGCTTATTCTTATGCAAGCATAAATAAGCTTATATGCGATGTTCTATTGCTGCTTACGCAGCACTGAATCGTGTTTTTTGAGTTCCTGCT
>JAILEL010000186.1 GCA_024687845.1 Eubacterium sp. | reverse complement strand
AAATGATGAAACTCATATAGAAAGAAGACCTATAGCAAAGTTAGAAAATAACAATTCAAATAGTGGTAAGGAAAACGGAGAAAATAAAACAAATACTTCGGCTACTGTAACAACTCCTGATCCAACTGAAAAAACACCAACTGTTATTAGTCCTGTAAAGAAGGATAATACTAAGAAGATTAAAGGTGTTGGAACTTTAATGAACAATGGCACTGTGCTTAAAGATACATATGGAAAGAAATATACTATCTTAAAGTATGTTAAGCCAAAACAGCTCAAGAAAAATCTTACAGTAGCAGATAGTAAGCAAGGAAAGTATAAGATTATTTCAGTAAAGAAAACTAAGGGCAAGGTTGTATCTGGAACTGTAGAGTATTCGGGAGTTTATAGCAGTAAATGTACTAGTGCAACAGTACCTAAGCAGATTAAAATAGCCGGAGTCAAATTCAAGGTAACACGTATAGGAGCAAATGCATTTAGAAACTGCAAAAAGCTTGGAACAGTTACTATTAAATCAACATCAATTACTAAAATAGGAGCAAATGCATTTAAATCAGTTAAGAGTAATATAAAGATCAAGGTTCCTAAGATTCGACTTGAGAAGTATACTAAAATGATTAAAAAAGCTAAGGCTCCGAAGAAAGCTTCTATAATCAAAAAATAAACAATTACTTATTTTGTAAAGAAAATGGATGGTATTATAATGAAATTCTGTCAGAATAAAAAAATGAAAACTGTATTGCAAAAGGTTATAGCATTCCAGCTGGGAATACTATTAGTGATAGGAACTTTAGGAATAATAGATGTTCCGGCGCAAGCAGGAAGCATGTTTATTGGTCCCATAATATGTGGTGATTCTTCTTGGACCTTGAATGGCGATACTGTAACAATTACAGGAAAAGGAACCGTTGAAAGCATTCCTAAAGCTGCAAGGAATTCTTATGATCAGAAAGCTATGGTGACCAAATATTGCAGTAAGATTGTTGTAGATGGAAGTTTTACCAAGATAGGAGAAAATGCATTTGATGGATTCTATAATGTAACTTCTATTTCTCTTCCTAAAAGTGTTAAGACGATAGGAGAAAATGCATTCAAGAATTGTGTTGCTCTTAAAAATATTACGCTTCCATCAGATCTTACAAGCGTTGGCGAGTATTCATTTTATGGATGCAGCAGCCTTGAAGGAATCAAACTTCCAAATGGAGTTACGAGTGTTGGTAATTTCTCATTTTCTGGATGTAAGAATATGAGATATCTGGTAGTTCCGGATTCTTTAAAGGGTACTGAATATAATAAGCTTATTGTTGCTATATCAAACACCCCTGCGCTTGTAGTTGTATGTAGCGAAGATCATTGGATGAAGAGTGGAGAATATACTAAGGATTTATGCATAAATAATCATAAAAAGAACACTTATGATGTAGATGCAGGAGCAAATCTTAAATATTCCTACGAACCAATCAGTGGCAAGCTGACAATATCTGGTAAAGGAGCATATACTTCAGGATTCACATTTAGATGTGCTCCACTTGTGGAAAGCGTTGTGCTGAGTGATTATACAAGCAGTTCTTTCTCATTATATAGTGAAAAACCTAAATCCAGTGGACTATATGAAAAGCTTAAATCTGTTCAGCTTTCTTCATCAGTAACTAAGCTATCTGATTATGCTTTCTGTGGCTGTGGAGAGCTTAAAGAAATAATCATAAATAGCAGAGTAACATCAATTTCAGATACTGCATTTTCAGGAGCATCGAAAACTGTTATAATAGGTGCTGCAGGCTCTAAAGCTGAGAGCTATGCAAAAGAAAATGGAATGACCTTTAAAGAACATGACCATACAGGCTGTGGTACTGTAGTTTCTGGAAAGACTGTATGTTCTGTCTGTGGACAGACACTTTCTGGTGAATCAAGTGGTAATCCGGATAATCCATCAAAACCATCAGGAGGTTCAGATAATAAAAAGGATGATACAACAAAACCTAAAGATGGTACAACCAATCCATCAGATGGTGGAAATAATGGTGGTAAGGTTACAAAAATAACTGGTGTGGGTACTATTTCTGCTGATGGTAAAACTCTTACTGATGAAAACGGTAAAAAGTATACTGTAGAAGAAAAGATTACTTCTGTTCAGTTAAAGAAGGGGATTTCAGTAGCTTCAAAGAAGTCAAAGGCTAAATTCAAGATATTGAAGGTTACTAAGAAAAATGGTAAAGTAACTGGTGGAACAGTGGCTTATGTGGCTCCATATAATAAGAATACCACATCAGCTACGGTACCAAAGCTTGTTAAGCTTGCAGGAGTTAAGTTTACAGTTACAAATGTTGGAGCAAACTGCTTTGCAGGTTGTAAGAAGCTTACCAAAGTATGCATAGAAGCAAATGTAACCAAATGCGGAGCGAAGGCATTTTATAATTGTGCAAAGCTCAAGTCAGTTACAATAAGATCAAAGAAGATAAGTTCTTTTGGAACCAGTTCTTTTAAGGGCGTAAATGTTAAGGTTAAGATAAAGGTTCCAAAGGCAAGGCTTAAAAAATATAAGAAATTGATTAATAAATCCAAGGCACCTAAGACTGCCAAGATTACTAGTTGAGATTGAAAGGAGATACAAGATAATGGATTTAATTCCGAGTTTTTCTGTGGATCATACCAAGATAGTACCTGGTATTTTTACCAGCAGGGTAGATGTTCTTGGTGATCAGATTGTTACAACCTATGATGTGAGAGTAACGAGACCAAATATAGAACCTGCTATTGATGTGGCAGCTATGCACACGCTGGAGCATCTAATTGCTACATTTCTTAGAAATGATCCTGAATGGAAGAATCAGGTTATCTATTGGGGACCAATGGGATGTCTGACAGGATTTTACCTGATTCTGAAAGGCAATAAAGAACCAAAGGAGATATGTGATCTTCTTACAAGAGCATTTATGTCAGTAGAAGATGCTGAGGAGGTTCCTGGTGCTACAGCAGAAAATTGTGGCAATTACCTGATGCATAATCTGACGTTTGCTAAGTGGTATGCCCGTAAGTTTGCTGCTTATCTTTCTGAAAATTCAGACAATCCAGAGATTTTTGAATATCCAAAGTCTGACAGACTCGTAACTGAGGATGGTCGCCAGTTCTTTGATTCATAAAGCGATAAAAAAGAGCAGAGGAATAAGTCCTGTATATCATTATGGATGTTCCGATGCTCTTTAATTTTTGGTAGATACAGAAATAAAAAAGAGTTATAATTTCATCAAATGTCTTATAAAATTGGGGAAAATAAAGTGTCTTATATAGAATTCAAAAAGGTAGAAAAAGAATATCGTGGAGAGGTTAATGTCCTTGCAGTAAAGGATTGCTCATTTGAAATTAACAGGGGCGAGCTAGTGGCCATTCTTGGACAGAGCGGAGCCGGAAAAACTACTATCCTCAACATGCTTGGAGGAATGGATAGTCCGACAAAGGGGTCTATTTTTATAGATGGCACTGATATAGCGAAGCTTAGCAACAGAAAGCTTGTTAAGTATAGAAGAAATGATATTGGCTTTGTTTTCCAGTTTTATAATCTTGTTGCTAATCTTACTGCAGTAGAAAATGTAGAACTGGCTTGTCAGCTCTGCAAGGATGCATTTGATCCGGTTGACATAATGAAAGAAGTTGGATTGGGAAAGCGAATGAAAAGCTTCCCGAGTCAGCTGTCTGGTGGAGAACAGCAGAGAGTTGCAATAGCAAGAGCAATTGCTAAGAATCCTAAGATTCTTCTATGTGATGAACCTACAGGTGCACTTGATTCTGAAACAGGTAAACGTATTATAGAATTAATCCAGACAACCTGCCATACAAGAAATGTAACTACAATTATAGTTACACATAATTCAGATATTTCCAAAGTATGTGACAAGGTTATCCGTATCAAGAACGGAACCGTTGATAAGATAAAAATCAATGAGAATCCATTACAGGTAAGTGATATAGACTGGTAGAGGAATAATAATGATTGTTAAAAACACTCTGAAAAAGATCGGTCACTCTCTGGGGAGGTTCATATCACTGATCGCAATAATTTTAATAGGTGTAGGATTCTATGCGGGCATCAGACAATCTGCGCCCGCTATTCGTGATGCCCAGACAAGATTTGTGAAGGATACTAACATGATGGATTTTCATGTTATAAGTACTTTGGGCTTTACAGAAAAGGATGCAGAAGTTATTAAGAAACTGGACGGTGTTGAGAATACTTCCCTTGGATATTCGACCTATGTTTATAGCGATGATGAAGTTATCAGAGTCATGTCTATAGATACGAATATTAATGTATTTAGCAAGTACGAGGGAACCTATCCTACAAAGCCTATGGAATGTCTGGCTGACCATAATCATTATAAGGTTGGCGATGTGATAAGAGTCAGAGAACCAGAGAATTCAGAGATTGATGAGGAATCTGAAGGTGATAAGAAGGATGATAACAAGTCCAGTGATAGCGATGAGGATGAAGATGATAGTGAAGACATCCTGACAGAGCATACATTCATCGTTACCGGTACTATTGTTTCTCCTATATATATGGGGGCAGATCTTGGTACTGCAAGTATTGGAAATGGTGAGCTTAAATCTTATATCCTGGTAAGAGATGACTGTTTCGATATGGATGCATATACGGATATGTATGTGACTATGCAGAAAACTGAGTCTGATGTTCCGTATTCTGATTCATATGGTGAAAAACAGCAGAAGGTTAAGGAAAGGCTTGAGATTGCAAAAGGACGAAGAGAGAAGGCGAGAGTTGCTGATCTCTATTCCGAAGCAAAAAACAAGGCAAATGAAGAGGTTGAAAAAAGAAGAGGTGAGATAGAGGCCGAAGTCAGAGCAGAGATTGAAGAAGAAGTCCGAGCAGAAATAAAAAAAGAGCAGGACGAAGCTACAGCTGAGCTAAAGGAGAAAGCCGGAAAGTTCGGTATGACTTTTGAGAAATTTGTTCTCACTTTAAATGAAAAGGTTCAGGAGGCTATCAAGCCTGTCTCTGATGAAAAGATAAATGAACTCGTGGATGAACAAATGGATAGTGCTATGAGGACAGCCATGGAGGAAGCAAGGAAAGAGGCAGAAGCCAAAATTGAAATACCTGAATGCAAATGGTATATCCAGACAAGAAATGATTATGTTACTTCTTACAAATCATTAAAGGATCAGTATTGGATAGTCGAAACAATAGCAGATATTATCCCACTGTTCTTCATAGTCATCGTTTTTCTCATGACTTCAAATACCATGTCCAGAATGATAGCCGAGGAACGTTCCGAGATGGGTACATTTACATCTCTTGGATTTTCAAATATATCTATAATCGGTGGATATATGATATATGTTCTGACGGCGACAGTATTTGGTGTCGTTTTAGGTTATTTTATAGGTGTATTGACGCTTCCGGGATTTGTTTTTGCCTGTTTTCCGGTATCACTTCCAGATATTTCAGTGGAATTTAACCCTAAGATGTTCTGGGGTTCAGCTATAGTAAGCTTTTTAGTTATGACGGTAGTTACCATTTTCAGCTGTATGAAAGAGCTGATTCACAAACCATCATATCTTCTGAGACCTGTTCCACCGAAACGAGGAAAGACTCTTCTGATGGAAAGAATTGAAGTTCTGTGGAATCATATGTCATTTTCATGGAAGACAACTGTCCGTAATCTTGCTAGATATCAGAGACGTGTGATCATGACAGTTATAGGAGTAGGGGGATGCACATTTCTTATGTGGATAGGCTTCGCTCTTAGAGATTGCATCAGTACCATAGGTGATAAACAATATACTGAACTTCATCATTATGAAGTAATGGCTGTTTTGGATGAAAATGTAAAAGCCTTTGATAAAATCAGTCTTAAGGCCGATGAGATGGATAGGGATGAGCTGAACAAGCTTCTTGTGAACCCACTTATGCTTCACATGGAAAATGTAAAGGTTGAAAACAGTGAGAATTATAGTGTGGATGCTTCACTTATAGCAGTGGATGAAAATGACCCTCTGTTTGATAAATATTTCACTTTAAGAGAGGCTGACAGCAGAGATATTCACACAGATAACGGCGACAATGACAGATTTAAAATGGGAGATTCACTTAAATTAAGTGAAAATGGGGTTATTGTTACGCCAAGAGTAGCATCTATCATGAATGCCGGTATCGGAAATGAGCTTGTATTTAAAGATACAGATGGAGAGAGCTATACCGTTACAGTTGAAGGTATTGCAGAGAATTATTTCAACAATTATATCTATATGTCCAAGCCACTATACAAAAGAGTTTTCAGAAAAGGCCTTATGTATAATACTGTGGTTTCAGAAAAGGGCATGGAAAATACAGAGGTTCTTGCAGAAAAACTGTATGATATAGATAGTTTTGTGAGTGTAAATACATCTGACAAGATTCTGAAAAGAGCGAATGAGACTATAAAGGGACTTGACAGCATAGTTCTTATGCTGGTTGTAATATCCTCTATGCTCGCATTTACTGTGCTTTATAATCTGACAGCGATAAGCATAAGTGAAAGGACAAGAGAAATAGCGACTCTTAAGGTTCTGGGCTTTTCAGCGTTTGAGACGAATGACTATATCTATAGAGAAACTATTATCAGCTCTCTTGTAGGTATAGCTGCTGGTCTTCTTGTGGCACCGTTTCTGCATGAAAAGGTCATGGATATGCTTCAGATGGATAATCTTGTCTTTACAAGAGGTGTAAAGTTATTCAGCTATGAGATAACAATAGCACTGTCGCTTGCATTTACACTTGTAATGATGGTTGTTACATTTATAAAATTATTAAGAATTAATATGATTGAATCACTGAAGTCAGTTGATTAAATGTGGAAATAGTATGATCAATTAGACTAAACATTGCAATAAAAAAATATTTTTTGTATAATGAATGTTTAGAGTTGTTATTTTCAATAAATTAAAGGAAAAATAAGATGAAATTCATTCACATTGCTGATGTCCATCTTTTTGCCTCTCCTGATCAGGAGTTCGAATGGGGCGAGAACAGGACAATGGAAATAGAAGAAACCTTTGACAATATAATAGATGCCTGTAATAAGAAGGATATTGACCTTCTGATGATTGCAGGCAATCTTTTCGATAGGTCTCCCTCTACTGAGGATCTTGAATTTGTGGATCAGAAGCTTGACAGACTTGACAAGACAAGAACGATTATTCTCTCAGGAAGTGATGATTATATCGTTCCTGGTTCTAAAGCTTCTCGATATAAGTTCATTTCCAAGACCGTTATTCTTCCGCCGGATAAAACTACAAATGCATATCTAAAGGGAATTAATACCTGTGTGACGGGATACAGCTATGGGCAGCCTGAATATACAGACAGGATTCTCGAGAGGATTGAACCTGGAAGAAAGAATGCAATAAATATTCTTATTGGACATGGTGGCGACAGGAATCATATGCCTTTTAGAAAGGAAAAGATTGCTTCTAAGGGGTATGATTATGTTGCAATGGGATATATAAGACGTCCGGTTCACATTTTGAAGAACCGTATGGCCTATGCTGGTTCTCCTGAGCCACTGGGACCTGATGAAACAGGACGTCATGGATATGTTTATGGTGAAATAACAGATGAGGGTACAAAGGTAACCTGGTGCCCTATTGCAAAAAGAAATTATATAGACGTTAGCATCACGATGCGTCCTGATATATCGCGTGAAGAGATTATAAAAACTCTAGAAGATAAGATGCTGAGACTTGGAAATGAGAATATTTATAAGATTATTATAAGAGGTTTTTCAAAGGATAACGCAGAACTTGATCTGACAAGAATTAAGAGCAGATATAACATATATGAGATTCTCAATATGACTATTTCAGATGAAGATGAAAAGAATCTCAGAATAGAAAATGAAACAAATATGATGGGCAGCTTCATCAGGGAGGTTTCGGAGAATTATACGCTTAGTGAAAGTATAAGAAGTAAGGCTCTCAGGTATGGCATGGAAGCATTAATTATGGCAGGAGAAGATAAATAAATGTATATTACAAAGCTCTTAATAAGAGATTTTGGCAAATTTCATAATGTTCGTATGGATCTGACTCCCGGTATAAATATCGTTGTGGGTGAAGAGAATTCTGGTAAATCTACTCTTAGAGATTTTCTTATAGGACTTATATATGGAATACCACGTCGTGAGGGAATAACAAAGGTCCGCTCGAACTATGAGGTTAGAAAGCCGAGTGGCAGAAGTGGATATTCTGGAACAGCATATATTAAGGAAGATGACAAGTCCTATCTGGTAGAGAGGAATTTCCTTGCAGGAGCAAAGAAGGCTTCAGTTCTCGATGTTCAGTCCGGAAGAGATGTCAGGCTGAATAATGCAGATACGCTTTGTGGCACTCTATGCAATACTGATAAGAATACATTTCTCGATACAAAATGTATAGTAGAGGATGAGGACAGTATTCGTGACCTTCACAAATATCTAACCAATATTACTCTTAC
>JAILEL010000367.1 GCA_024687845.1 Eubacterium sp. | reverse complement strand
ATGCGATGTTCTATTGCTGCTTACGCAGCACTGAATCGTGTTTTTTGAGTTCCTGCTTCGCAGGTATTATGAGATATAATATGAAAAACAAACTGCAAGCAGTTGTTTTTCAATTATATCTCATAAACCGTGAATAGTAACCTTGTGATGCATTTTTCTAACTGTTCAGTTCTGTTATATTTGACAGGTTGAATATATTATGTTATCTTCGGATTGTATGTATGTGTTTAACGAGCAAAGACGTTCGGTATGAGTGTCTTTGCTCGTTTTTTGTTATAGGAGTAAATATATGAATCATAGACAGTTAAGTTATTTCCTTGAGGTATATGAACAGAAGAGTATCAGTAAGGCTGCTGAGAAGCTTTTTGTATCACCTCAGGGACTTAGCAAAACCATCATTACACTTGAAAAGGAACTTAATGTGCAGCTCTTTAAACATAAGGCTAATAGAATCATACCAACAAGTGATGCTGCAAGGCTTGCTATTCATGCCAGGAATATTCTGAATGAGTATGATGTTATAGAGAATAAGCTGTTTCTGGGAGATAATGCAATCAAGACAGTTGAAGTATATACATCTTATGATTTCCCTCAGCTTGTTTCTGCGGATTTTTATCAGCAGTTTAATGAAGCTTATCCGAAGCTTCGGATTAAGATTAAGGAGTTTCCTGATAGTAATATAGTTGAGGATGTTGAGAAGAATAGAGTGGAACTTGGAATAGTGCCAGGTCCATTCAATTCAGATAAGTTTATATGTGAGTCTCTATGTACTGAAGAGTTCTGTCTAGTAGTCAATAAGGATCATCCGCTGGCACAATATGATATGATACCCTTCTCTAAGCTGAGTGGGGAAAAGGTTGTTGTAAAGGATGCTCGTTCATCTATCAGTATGAATCAGTTATATTCATTCGAAGAAAGAGGGATTAAGCCCAATATTATACTGGAAACATCGGATGTTCATCTAATACATCAGATGGCAGAGTCAGGATACGCCCTCGGAGTCAGTCTCAGATATCTGGCAGATAAGGTAAGATCCGACAGGATTAAAGTTGTGAGTTTTGAGGAAAACTGGCTTGTAAAAAGACTCTACCTTGTGAGAAACAAGAATAATGTTCTCAGTGTAGAAGGAGAGCTGTTTAGAAATGCAATTCTGGATTATTTTCAGCTGCGGAGTGAAACCAAGATATCACAGGACTAGAGTATCAGTTTCTAATTAGTACTAGTGAAACAAAATAGTTGAACTGGTAAATACAATATATGATTTTCTTTATCAGATAAAAGTGATATAAATTACGCATGAACAAAACAAATATATAAAAATCATTAACAAGTACAAAATTAATAAGCAGAAAGATATTATAAACAAAGGCGTTTACACAGATATGTGTGAACGCCTTTTCTGCTGTTTATGGATCAGTTTGTTATGAAAGAAATGAACATGTTTTGATAAAGAAAGGTGGTATGGATTATGGAAATTAAAAGAACTAATTACAGCTCAGGTGCACCATTAGAAGAAAAGATAGGATATTCGAGAATGGTAAAGATTGGACCTTATATCAAAATCGGTGGAACAACTTCCGTACAGCCTGATGGAACAGTCTACGGAGAGGATGCTTACGAACAGACAAAATATGTATTAGATAAACAGATTAAGCTTCTTGAACAGGCTGGGGCAACTAAAGAAAATGTTTTCTCAGTTTTTATATATACAACTGATATCACGCAGGGAGGAAGAATCTGTGAAGCATATGCAGAGTTCTTCAAGGAGATAAAACCACTGAATACAATGGTTGAAATAACAAAGCTGAATAGACCTACTCAGTATGTTGAGATAGTAATGGAAGCAATGATTACTGATTAAGAAATGAAGAAAGAAAAGATTGGTTGTTGGAGGAATGGATATGAGCAGAATAGATGAACATCCGATTCTGGGAAAGCCGGAAAAAGAAGAGCTGGTATCATTTACATATGATGGAAAGCAGATGCAAGGATATAAAGGAGAACCCATAGCGGTTGCACTTAAAGCAAATGGAGTGATGATTCATAGATATACTAAGAAAGAACATAAGCCTCGTGGAATATTCTGTGCAATAGGAAGATGTACAGACTGTGTAATGGTAGTAGATGGCAAGCCAAATGTCAGAACATGCGTAACTCCTCTTGAAGAAGGTATGGTTGTTCAGACACAGGACGGTGTTACCGCTTTAACCGTTGGAGAGGAGTGATGAGGCAATGGAAAGATATGAAGTAATAATAGTCGGAGCTGGACCATCCGGACTTTCTGCAGCAATTGAAGCTGCTAAGAGAGGAATAAAGGTAATAGTTTTTGATGAAAATGAAAAACCAGGTGGTCAGTTATTTAAACAGATACATAAGTTCTTTGGTTCTAAAGAGCATCACGCTAAGATTAGAGGCTATAAGATAGGAGAAGATCTACTTGAAGAAGCAGCCAGCGCAGGTGTTGAAGTAGTACTTAATGCTACAGTAGTAGGTTTATATTCTGACAAGGAAGTTAATGTAAAAATAGGTGATAGTATAAAGCACTATAAGGGTGACACTGTAATTATCGCAACTGGAGCAGCAGAGAATATGGTTACATTTCCGGGTTGGACACTTCCTGGAGTTATAGGAGCTGGTGCAGCACAGACTATGATGAATCTTCATGGAATTCAGCCAGGTAAGAAGATACTTATGTTAGGCTCCGGTAATGTTGGATTGGTTGTATCATTTCAGCTTCTTCAGGCCGGTTGTGAGGTTGTAGCTCTTGTAGATGCGGCTCCAAGAATTGGAGGATATGGAGTTCATGCAGCTAAGGTGGCTAGAACAGGAGTGCCGTTCTTCTTGTCACATACAATAAAGGAAGCGCACGGAGATGATCATGTAACAGGAGTAACAATAAATCAGGTGGATGAACATTTTGCACCAATTCCTGGAACAGAAAAATATTTCGATGTAGATACAATATGTATGGCAGTTGGTCTTTCACCAATGTCTCAGCTTCTTAAGATGGCCGGCTGTGAGATGGAGGATAACCCAAAGAGAGGCGGCCAGGTTCCAATTATTGATAAGTATGGAGAAACGTCAGTATCTGGTGTCTTTGCAGCAGGTGATGTATCAGGAATAGAAGAAGCATCATCAGCCATGATTGAAGGAAGGATGGCAGGTGTATGTGTATCAGAGTACCTTGGATATATAGATGAATCAGAAAAAGAGTCAGAACTTACGAAGCTGGAAGAAGATCTTGAGAGCTTAAGACAAGGTATGTTTGCTCCAAAGAATAGAGGCAAGCTTATAGAGAAAACTGAAGAGGGAATTGATATTTCGATGAATCTTCTGAAAAATGGCTTTGTTGCAGAAGATGAAATCGAGAGATTTCCAGGCGTCACTCATAAGTCAGGTGTTCATCCGGTTATGGAATGTACACAGAATATTCCTTGTAATCCATGTCAGGATGCATGTCCTAAGGGATGTATATCTACAGGAGATAATATAACCTGTTTGCCATTTTTTAAAGAAGGCAGTGAATGTATCAATTGTGGAATGTGCGTAGCAAGTTGTTCTGGACAGGCTATATTCCTTGTGGATGAAGACTGTGGCGATGGTACAGGAACGGTAACACTTCCATACGAATTCCTTCCACTTCCTGAAGTTGGACAGAAAGGAAAGGGACTCAGCAGAAGCGGTGAAGAGATATGTGAAGCAGAGGTTGTTTCAGTAAAGAGTATCAAAGCATTTGATCATACAAATCTTCTGACAATGAGAGTTCCAAAAGAATATGTCATGAAAGCAAGATTTTTTAGAGCAAATTAAGGGCTGAAGGGAGGACTGTTAATGAATACGGTAGTAGATAGATCTAAGGATATAGGAGAATTCGTCCCACAGCCTGATGATGACATGCTTATTTGCAGGTGTGAGGAGATAACAAAGGGTGAGATAAGAAAAGCTGTACATGATGGGATGTGGACGCTAACAGAGATAAGAAGATATCTCAGAACTGGAATGGGTCTTTGTCAGGGACAGACCTGTTCAAGACTTGTTAAGGGAATCGTGGCGAGAGAACTTGGAGTGTCTCCTGCTGAGTTAGAACCGGCCACGTCAAGATCTCCAATGAGACCTACGGAAATGAGAATATTCGGAAATGAGGAGGTCTAGGGTTATGGAAGTAAAGAATAAAGCAGATGTTGTAATTGTTGGTGGAGGAATCATTGGCTGTGCCATAAGCTATTATCTGGTGAAGAGAGGAAAGTCAGTTATAGTTCTGGAGGGAAGTGACAATATTGGTAATGGAGGTTCTTCCCGAAATGGAGGAGGAGTAAGACAGTCAGGTAGAGATCCAAGAGAATTGCCGCTTGCTATGTATGGAATAAAGGAGCTATGGCCAGGACTTTCTGAAGAGCTTGGAGTTGATTGCGAATATCATAAGGAAGGTAATCTTAGACTTGGAAAGACTCCGGAACATTTGAAGATTTTACAGGGACTTACGGATAGAGCTGTGGCATGTGGACTTGATGTGAGAATGATAGATGCTGAGGAGGTTAAGGCAATTAATCCATATCTATCTGATGAAGTGATAGGAGCAAGCTGGTGTCCAACTGATGGACATGCTAATCCGCTCACTACTACTCTTGGATTTTATAAGAAAGCAAGAGAACTAGGTGTAAGATTTGTAACTGGCGAAAAGGTAGTAAGACTTAGAAAGGTCAAGGGTCGTTTAAAGGAAGTATATACAGAAACAAATGTTTATGAAGGCGAATATGTTGTAGTGGCAGCTGGATATGAATCTAGGGCTATTCTGGGAACGATTGGAGTGGATGTTCCTATGCATAAAGAACTTGTGGAATGTCTTGTTACAGAGGCTGAACCTCATATGTTCAATCAGATGCTTGGTACAGCTGAAGCAGACTTCTATGGACATCAGGCTGATCATGGGTCATTTGTATTTGGAGGAATGTCCGGACTTGAACTAAATAATAAAGATACTGGAGCTAAGAATTCCCCTGGAAATGCTGCTATAACAGCACCATGTATATGTCGAGGAATTATGAAATATTTTCCGGCTCTCTCAGATGCAAAGATTGTTAGAACATGGGCGGGATACCTGGATATATGTCAGGACGGAGTTCCGGTGCTTGGATTTGTAGATGAAGTTCCAGGATTAGTAGTTGCATGTGCCTTTAGTGGACATGGATTTGGTATAGCACCTCCAGTAGGAGAACAGCTTGCAATGCTTATAACAGAAGGAAAGACTACGGTGGATATATCGGGTCTTAGATATGGAAGATTTAAAGCTAAGATTTAATTATAGCTTTGAATTGTGGAAGGAGGAATATTATGAAGGTAGCGGTTGAGGAATTATCAAAGGTCGAAATTATTACGAAGGAAGCAAAGGTTATGGAGCTGACTCAAAGCTTTGCCAAGTTTGGTATTACAGGAATGACGATTTACGATGCAGTGGGTTGTGGAGTTCAGCTTGGAACTAAGGAGTATGAGTCGGAGAAGAATAAAGTTCCGCAGTTACTTTCTAAGAAAGTGTTAATGGTAGTTCTTCCTTCTAAGGAAGTGGATGGATTCTTGGATTTTGTTGAGAAGTCACTTTATACAGGACATATTGGAGATGGAAAGATATTTGTAACACCAGTGACAAATGCTGTAAGAGTCAGAACTGGTGAAGAAGGAATGGATGCACTGGTAGAAGGAGATCTTGATTAAGGAGGATAAGCCTATGGAGGAAAAAAGAATAGGGCTTGGTAGTGTAATAGCTACAGGAGTCGGGCTTGTAGTTGCTTCCAGTTGTCTTTTGTCGCTTGGAATAGGAGCTGGAGCTATAGGAACCCCATTTATTATAACTATGGCTATAGCTTGTGTAGTCAACATATTTACATTGCTTTCGATAGCAGAACTTAATTCGCTTATGCCAAATCTTACAGGAGGACTTGCTCAGTTTTCCTTGGCGTGTGTTGGACCATTTGTAACCATTATATGTATGGTTGGAGGATATATGCTCTGTAACACCTTGGCAGGCTCTGTAGAAGGTGCTGTATTTGGAAATACATTTGCTGAAATGTTTTCTGGATATGGAATTCCAGGCTGGTTATTCACAGTAGTACTTATCATATTGCTTGCTATAACAAATCTAAATGGAGTAGATGTATTTATTAAGGTTCAGGATTTTGTAGCATATGCACTTATTGCTTCACTTGTGATAATGGGATTCCTTGGGGCATTTGGAATCGGTTCTGGAGATATCGTTGAACAGCCGGCAGTAGTTGCATCAGACTTTAAAAGTGTCACGGGATTATGTGGACTTGCATTTTTCCTGTTTGTAGGAGGTGAATATGTTATTCCGCTTACAAAGAATTGTAAAAATGCAAAGAGAGATATTCCGTTGGGAATGGTACTTAGTATGTTGATCATTCTGGCTATGCAGGCCTTTCTGACATTTGGGTTTAAAAACTATACTGATTGGGATTCGCTTTCAACAAGTACTACTCCACAGATTCTATATGGAAGAATGCTTCTTGGACCAACGGGAAAGATATGGATGCTGATTATTACACTTCTTGCGGCAGTAAGTTCAGTGAATACTATAATGGGGTCTCTTGCATATATCCTAATGGGTATGGCGAAGATTAATCTTCTTCCAGCTTTCTTTATGAAGAAGAATAGTAAGGGAGCTCCATTTGTAGGAATACTCATTGAAGCAGGAACATTTATATTGCTGAATGTAACAGGGCTTTCATCTACAGATTCGATATCATATATGATTTCAGTTTTAGCTGTACTCTGGCTGATCAGTTATATCGTATCTAATGTAAATGTAATCCTGCTTAGAAGAAGACTTCCTAATGCGCCTAGGAATTTCAGACTTCCATTTGGTTATCTTATTCCGATTCTCGGAATACTAGGCTCAGCGTATATGATCTACAGTATTGATCCGGATATGTCAGTTAAGCTTTCACTATATAAAGTAGTGGGAATAGTAATGTTGATTCTTGGAATTTACTCAGTTCTCTGGGTGAAGATTAAAGTAAAGAGACCGCTTTTCAAGCCATATGCGATAAAGGAAGTAATGGCAATGGAAAGTGAAAAATATATGTATTATCACAGTAAGTAGTTTAGGAGGGAAAACGTATGATTAATGTAATTGAAGAAGGAAGCACAAAACTTGATCTGTTATATCTTAGTGAACCAGATATGTTGAAGGCTGGAGTAAATGATGTTGTTGCTTGTACAGAATGCATGGAGGAACTTCTTATTACCCTTGATAAGGGTGACTACTTAATGGGTGGTGAGAATGGAAACTCACATGGAACGATGATCACATTTCCTGACCATCCTAAGTTCCCTAATATGCCTAAGAGTGGACCTGACAGAAGGTTTATGGCAATGCCAGCTTATGTAGGCGGTGAAACGGCTATGGCGGGAATGAAGTGGTATGGTTCAAATGTTGAGAATAGAGAGAAGGGACTTCCGAGATCTATTCTTATGGTTATGCTGAATGATAAGGATACAGGTGCTCCACTTTCTCTTATGTCAGCAAACCTTCTGTCTGCATATCGTACATCTGGTATTCCTGGAGCAGGTGTTAAGAATCTTGCAGTTAAAGATGCAAAGGTACTCGGTATTGTTGGTCCTGGTGTTATTAATATTACAGCTATTGAAACATTTGCAGCTCTTCGTCCAACTCTCGATACTCTTAAGATAAAGGGAAGAGGAAAGGAGTCTATTGATAGATGTATTTCATTTGTAAAGGAGCATCTTCCACAGTTTACCACTATTGAAGTAGTTGAAACTCTTGAGGAATGTGTAAGAGGCTCAGATATCATGAGCTTTGCAACTTCAACTTCTATGGGGATGGATAGAAGTCAGTATCCATTTGTAAAAGAGGAATGGATTAAGCCTGGATGTCTGTTCTGTGTACCTGGTTCATGTGATTTTTCAGATGAATATGTATGTAGTGGAAAGGCAAAGCTAGTCTGCGACAATATTAAGCTTTACGAAGCGTGGGCCGAAGAATATCCGTATCCAACATATAATCAGATTTATATTCCTGGATGTTTATGGTTGGATCTGGTGCATGATGGGAAACTGAAGAAGGATAAAATCATTAATCTAGGAGCTATTTTGTCAGGTAAGATGGAAGGAAGAAAGTCTGATGACGAAGTTATCATCTATTCGGTCGGAGGTATGCCGGTAGAAGATGTAGCATGGGGTAAGAAATGTTACGAAAAGGCTCTGGAACTTGGTATAGGAACTAAGCTTAACCTATGGGATCATCCATATTTATTCTAGTTAGTGACAGCTTAAATAAATGTAATTAAATATATCAAAAAATATTAGGAAATGTTCACTTTGCTCGGTGGACATTTCTTAATTTATATAAAATAAAATATTTATCTTAAACGTTAATCATGTTATATTTACATTGTATAGTTTATTGGCGTATATTGCCTGGTTATGAAGTGAACAAGGGGTGTTGCTATGTTCAAGGACAAAGTATTTCATATAGGGGTTATGATTGGAAATGTTCATACCCAGCATCCTATGGAGCTTATCCGTGGGATATGTGAAGCGGCTAAGACAGAAAGCGTAAATATAACTTTTTTTGTTGGTTCTCAGGGGAATGCATTAGATTATTGGAAGGGTGATGAAAATGACCTTTTTGCCTATAATTATCAGTACAATTCTCTTTATGATTATTCTCTGATTGCAGGTCTTGATGTGATTATTATTTCTTATGGGACTCTATGTATCTATCTGGATAAGGATGATAGAGAATCTTTTGCTGCAAAATATCGAAGCGTACCATTAGTGATTCTTGAGGAATATGATGAACAGTCCTGTGACAGTTTTATTATAAGTGATAATTATGGAAGCATGTATACCATTATGGAACATTTGCTTTCAGATCATGGATATAAGGATATACTTTATCTGAGTGGTCCCAAAAATAATACGGATTCAAACGAACGAGAACGCGCATATCGTGAGGCTATGCAAAATCATAATATTATGGTGACTGAGGATATGGTTGAATATGGTGATTATTCCTCAGAGGTCGATGAACTGGTTGAACGTCTTCTGGATAACAATCCTGATGTGGAGGCTATAGTTTCAGCTAATGATGAAATGGCAGTGAGCATTTACAGAGTATGTAAGAAAAGAGGTCTGATACCTGGTAGAGATATAGCTGTGACAGGCTATGATGATGTTGAATTTGCTCAGCGTATGGATCCTCCACTTACAACAGCTAATCAGGACGGACTGGATATGGGCTATCGTGCCTTAAAATGTGCCGTTTCGCTCTGTAAAGATCCCAAGGCAATGAAAATGAAAATACCTGCTCAGTTCCTTAAAAGGCAGTCATGTGGCTGCAAGGCACATGGAGCATTTGAGGAATTAAGTCTTACAGAGGTTCTAGAAAGTATAGAAGGATCATCAGATACAGATAAGATAGATCGTGCTATTTCACTGGCGACTGCAAGTGCATATCAGAGTATAGTTTCTGAAAAAGCCAGAAAATACGGTAGAGAATATTTCAAGTTCCTAATAAAAACACTTTTTGAAATATTAGAAAAAAATGATAGCGCTGACAATAATAAGCTTGCAGACACTGCTATTATTCAGATTCAGAGACTTTGTGGAAGGGATGGAACAGGAAATCTAGATTTCTCCGGATTTTTGAATTCTTTTCACATGGTTATGAGTTATTTCATGGGAAAAGTGCAGGAAGCTGAGATTCTGATTAAAATGGGACAGATTCTTCAAGTGACAGATAATTATATTACGTCCTATGTAATGAGAAAAGATGAAGACAGGATAATGCTGCTGCTGAATAAGAACTGGACTGCTCCTGCATCAATAAGATATATGATTGACAAGGTAGATGATGAAAATGAATTCAATCGTCTGGCTTTGGAAAATGTAGTTACTCAGGGGGCAAAAAGTGCTTATCTTTATTTGCTGCCAGAACCTCTGGTATGTGACAGGAATACACAGTTTATCTGCCCGGACAAGCTGAAGCTGGCTGCGAAATATACAAATAATAATGTTGTTGTCTATGACAAGAAGGACAGACCTTTTGTTACAAAAAAAGATGGATTTGCATCTAGATTTCCAGGTACTTCAAAACATAATTATGTAGCATTTTTGCTTTTTGCAAAGGCTTATCAGTATGGAATTCTCCTATGTGAGATAGATCCAGAGTCCATAGGCCTGATGTATAGCGCTGCACTTCAGATAAGTACAGCGATGGCTTATATGCAGATAAGTGAACAAGAGAATGAGGCTAAAAGGCAGCTATATAATACGCTCAAAGAATTGAAGAATAAGAATCAGGTGCTTAGCTTTGTTTCTTCAACAGATGCTCTTACAGGTCTGTATAACAGACGAGGATTTATTGAGAATGCAGTGACCGAGGTAAGTACTCATATTGGATCACGTGGAGCGATATTCTTCTCCGATCTGGATCATTTGAAACAGATAAATGATGAATTCGGACATAAAGATGGTGACTTTGCACTGGAAAATGCGGCTAGAATCATTAAAGAAACCTTTAGAAGTTTTCATAGCGAGAGTACAATCTGCGGACGTATCGGAGGAGACGAGTTTGTGTCCTTTATATTATTTGATGATGATAAGGATACAGAAGAGATTATTAACAAATTGAAGGAGGGCTGCCGAAGGTTTAATGAAGCTTGTGACAAGCCGTACTATGTTGAGTTTTCCACAGGTTGTGTAACATTTACCTGTACAGAGAATTATTCTATAGCAGATCTCACGAATCAGGCAGACGGATGCCTCTACGAAGCTAAGAAGAACAGAAGACAGAGTGTAAGAAAGCATTTTACTTGAGTTATGTAAGATAGCTGCTCGAAGCAGAGTATACAAAAAGACAGTTGATTTACAAAAACAACTGTCTTTTTGATATAATAAACTCTATTGATTACTCATGGTCGATTCTCCAGTTGATACATCTCTTCAGGTAATCTACATAATCATCATTTTTGCACATGCCTTTTCCTTCTACATCAGAAATCTTTGCTACATCCTGACCATTACAGAAGGTTGTCTTCATAACGATGTTGAGTGCATTTACCTTAGTATCATTTGCAAGATATGTACCTATTCCAAAAGCAACCTTAGCTCTGCCTTGGAAATGGCTGTGTATTTCATCAGCACGTTTAAAGTCCAGACTGTCAGAGAAGAGCAGAGTCTTGGTTTTTGAATCGATTCCTATGGATTCATAATGCTCGATCATCTTTTCACCCCAGGCGATAGGGTCTCCGGAATCATGCCTTACTCCACTGAACAAAGTGCTGTAGGTGAGCTGGAAATCTCTCAGGAAACAATCTGTTGTGATAGTATCTGTAAGTGCGATTCCGTTCAGAACACCATATTCTTTAATCCATGCATCAAGTGCATACCAGTTAGAATATGCAGGATTATGTTTATGATTTCCCTGACCTACACACATTATCCATTCGTGAGCCATTGTTCCTACTGGAGTTATTCCAAACTTTTTAGCAAGATATACATTGCTGGTTCCTACGAACGTTGAGGCACATTCAGAAGTATCATTTAGATGAGAGAGCTTCATAACAGCTAATTCCTGTGCCTCTGCTGAAAGCCTTCTTCTAAGTCCGAATTCGGAAAATGTACCAGCATTCCAGGTGTTACTTTGAAGCTTTTCGTACTTATCTTCAAGCCTTTCCGTGAAGCTGGCAAGCAACTCATCATAATTATAAGCCATTCTGAAATAAACCTCATTTACGATGGCAAGGGTTGGTATCTCATACATTGAAGTGTTGAGCCAGGTACCTTTGGTTTCGATAGAGAGACCACAGTCAGCCTCATCAGTAATCTCAAAATCCTCATATCGTGGTTTCCATATTCTGAGAAAATCCACATAAGAACCTCTGATCCATTTGATATTGTTAAGATATTCAAGTTCATCCTCTGTATAAGAGAGTTCACAGAAGACTTTGATCTGCTCTTTGATTTCCTCGACCATATCAGCAGTAAATGTGACGTCCTTGTTTCTACATTTAAAGGTCCAGGTTGTCTTGTAGGATGGGAACTGATGATAGATAGCCTGCCCCATGCTGTACTTGTACATATCCTGTTCGAGTAAGCTTGTAATGATAGGTTTTAGTTTCATGCTTAAAAATCCTTTCTATTATATTTTCGACGATAGTTATGAATAATTAAAGCACTTTGCGAAGAGCATTGCAAGTGCTCGATGTAAAGTATAGAATAAATAGTTACTATTCACAGTTCATGAGATAAGTAACAAAAATGACTGCTTACAGGCACTTTTTGAGTTAACTGTGAATAGTAACAATAAATACCTTGTTCAATATGTCTAAATGGGGTAAAATAAGCATATTAGCATGATTTCTAAAACAAAACAATGGGGGAGCTAATAGATGAATAATCGTATAGCTGTTTTCGCCAATGGATACAGCAACGAATTTATTGAATATATTTTAAAAGGTATGCAAAAGAAAGCACAGCAGGATGGCATTGATGTTTTTGTTTTTGTAACTTATTGTGATGTTATGGATCATGAACTTCAGAACAAATGTCAGCTGAACATCTTTCACCTTCCAAATCCGGAAGATTTTGATGGTGCTATTATGCTTACCAATACCTATAACTTTCCTGATGAGCAGGAACGTGTATGCGCACGTTTTCAGCGTGCGGGTGTTCCTATGCTGTCTCTTGAAGTTGAAGTTCCTAATATGTCCTGTATCAAGACTGAGAATTATAATGGTGTACGGGAACTCGCTATTCATTTAATCGAAGATCACAGTGCCAAGAAAATACTGTACATAAATGGTGTTAAAGGAAATGTAGAGAATACTACCCGACGTCAGGCTCTCGTAGATGTTCTTGAAGAACATGATATGAAGCTGTATGGTGAACTATATTGTGATTTCGGTTTCTACACAGCATATGCTTCTATTAAAGAATATCTGAACAAAGGAAATGAACTTCCGGATGCTATAGTATGTGCAAATGATTATATGGCTCTTGGAATTAATTCAGCACTTACTGAACTTGGTATAAAAGTACCGGATGATGTCCTTCTCACTGGATTTGATATGATTAAGGATGGTCAATATACATTTCCTATTCTATCTACGGTTTCAAGAGGATGGGATAACTTCGGTGAAAAGGCATATGACAAGCTGATGTATCAGATTAAGCATCCTGATGAAAGATTCGTTGAAATATATGACTCATTTTTTGTTCCTTCCGAAAGCTGCAGATGTCCTGCATCTGAACAAGTTATCAAGAATCGATTTTCAAAAATAAGGAACCTTTATTTTGATAACCTTCAGGGAAATATCATGGATATATTCTTCCAGAGGCTTCAGATACCTGTATCCCTTGCAACCCGCAAGGAAGATTTCTATGATAAAGGTATCATGACGTCGAGAGATATCCCTCTTATCGGAAAAAATTATTGTCTATGTACTGAGTCTGAATTCTTCCAGATGGGGGATGATGAATACCCTGAGAGAATTCGCGGATATAGTGAGGATATGGACATTCTATATGAGTTAAGAGATGGCGAAAGAAGAACGATTGATCATTTCAATTCGAGAATGCTTTATCCTAATTATTCGCATACAGAAGGAGAGTCACATCTTTATATTTTTGCACCTATGAATTATCTTAATTTTATTATTGGATATATTGCAATAAAGGATTCTCCACAACTTCTTTACAATCTTGATCTGGCTAAATTTGTAAGGAACATGAACGCACTTTTATTCAGTATGCGTCGATATATTTTTTCACAAAGAACAAATAAAGAATTAAATCGAATATATATGACAGATGCGCTTACCGGTATGTATAATCGTACTGGCTGTGAAAAAGTTTTATATGAATACATTTCCAGTCAAAAAGCAAAGCATCAGAAATCAATACTTGTTTTTGCGGATATTGACAGAATGAAAACTATAAATGACCGTTATGGGCATCTGAATGGTGATCTTGCAATTAAAGCGACAGCAGAAGCCTTTAAGACATTTTCTCCAGATGACTGGCTGTTTGGAAGATATGGTGGTGACGAGTTCATTGCAGTAGGTTCGTGTCCGGAACCAAATAAGATTAATCAGCTAATTAAGGAGATATCTGAAGCAATGAGTGCTCAGTTCAAATCCCTCAATCTTATTTTTATGCTTCATGCGAGTGTAGGATATGCTGTAATTGAGCCGGATGATGAAGGAACGATTGAAAAATACATAGATCAAGCTGATAAGTTTATGTATCAGGAGAAAGAGAAATATCATAAGTTGATAGATTCAATGAGTGAAAAAAAGTAACTTTATATGAAAGAGGAGGTTATTATGAAAAAGTTATGTAAACTTGGTAGATTGGGGATATTGCTGGCATTTGCAATAGCATTTTCGCTTCTTTGGGGAAAGACTCAGGTAAATGCTGCAGATGTAAATGGGATTACCGTAGAATGTTATCCTAATGTTACTTCTACAAGCACCAGGGACAAAATTGAGTTATCTGCCGGAAAAACAGCAAATGGAATTACCTGGGATGCGGCAAATAAGGTACTTACTTTAAATGGCTATAATGGTGGAGCTATCGTGATTTCTGCCAGCAAGGATAGAACAGCGCTTACAGAAATTAAGGTTAAAATTCTTGGAAGCAATACCGTCAGCTGTATGAGTTTTATGGATGCTGAGGATTATGCATTCAGGCTTAGAAGAGTAGATGCTACATTTGAAGGAAATGGAACTCTTAATATCGTCGGAAAGAATGCCAAAGGCTATACAAGAACACTGGCTGTTACAGGTGATCTTATTCTTAATGGTCCTAATATCAGAATGGAACGTGTTGCATATCCGATTACAGTAAGTAAGGCCGAGCTCAACATTTCCAAGAATAAGAAGGGCAAGGCTACAACAAAGGAATTCGGCGGAAGCTTCGTAATGAAGTCAGGTTCTATAAATATGGATATGGATCCATATACGAATACAACTAATAAGAACGGTAAAAAAACAGTAGGTTACAGAGAAGCTATCCATACCGCTGAATCAATTACTATAACAAATGGAACTATTATAGTGAATCTGAATGGAGAAACGGGTGCAAATAATGTAACCAAGCCTTCAGCTATGATTATGACCAAGGGCAACCTTTCTGCAATGGAGGGAACAATCATAATCAAGATCGATAGTGCAATTGGTACGATAGATACTTTCTATTCAACAAAGGGTAGTTCTTTTGTAAATGTGTCAAATAATGTTTCAATAGTTAATGGAACTGTTCTGGATATAAGCAAGGTTAAGATAACTCTTTCAGCAACCTCATGTTTCTATAATGGAACAGCCAGAAAACCTGCAGTAGTTATTCCAGGACTTGTAAATGGTGCTGATTATACTGTTGCATATAAAAATAATCTGAATGTTGGAACAGCTACTGTGACAGTAACAGGAAAAGGCAAATATACTGGAAAAGCAACGACAACATTTATCATCAATCCTGCTAAGAAGGGAACAGTACTTAAGAGTGGAAACTTTAAGTATAAGGTTACAAAGGCTGGTACACTTAAGACTCCAGGAACAGTTGCAGTTATCGGTGCTACAAAGAAATCCCTTGCTAAGATTGAGATTAAAAATGTAGTAAATCTTGGTGGCGTTAAGTACAAGATTTCAAGTATTGGACAGAACGCTTTCAAGGGCTTTACAAAGACCAAAACTCTTATCATAGGAGCTAACGTAACAGTTATTGGAGCTAATTCCTTTAGAAATTGCAAGAATCTTAAGAATAT
>JAILEL010000182.1 GCA_024687845.1 Eubacterium sp. | reverse complement strand
GTTACTCCAAGCGGCAATCCGGCACTCGTAAATCCCATAAATATCGGGATGGATGAGCATGAGCAGAATGGTGTTACGGTTCCAAGGAAAGCACCTACGATATTTGCCCCGATTCCGCGAAATTTTCCCATAAGCTTCCTGCTCCGCTCCGGCGGAAAGAAACTCTGAATATATGAGATCACAAAGATCAGCAAACAAAGAAGTATCGTGATCTTTATAACATCATAGATAAAAAAATGTATGCCGGAACCTATCCTGCTATCTATATCCAATCCTAATGCTGACAGGAGCTTGCTGACTAAAATGCTCAACCAATTCATTCCCAGGATTTGAGTATGAATAAAGTCCCACATCACGATCCTCCCTTACAGCATTTGCCGGTGGTTTCATTACAGAGAGTTTTAATAAATCCACAGAATTCTTTCATGATGTCCGTGTTTATTGAATAGTAGTGCCACTTGCCTTCTTTTCTATCGTTAACAAGGCCTGAATCCACCAGTATCTTCATGTGATGAGAAAGAGTGGGCTGAGTAATATCGAACTTTTCAAGAAGTTTGCATCCGCACTTCTCCTGATCAGAAAGCATCTTAACGATTTCCATTCTGTTGGGATCACCAAGAGCCTTGCACACCAATACTTCATCTAATTTAGCCATAATCCCCTCCTCACATTGATATTCGTCTATATATTGATAGTAACATATACATAGATACCTGTCAATGTATTATTTCAAAAAGAGACAGGGTTTGTAAAACTCTGTCTTATCATCGTCCATTATCCTGAAAATATACTGTCTGTTGTGAGCCTCCAGATTATTAACTGATGTTCTGGTTGTCTTCTCTGCATTTACAACAACAACCGTGTTGCTGGTCTGGTTCCATCTTCCCATGCTATCAACTCCTTTTATTTTTAATATGATTTTTGATGACCACTTACAAACGTAAATAACAACGTCTATAAGTGTCCCAACACATATAGAATTCTTCTATAAATTGGGCTGACTGCGTCAGGGCTCAAAAAAAGCAGCCTGTACTACAAGACTGCTTTTTACCCTATGTATTTTTACGTAGCTTTTTTAATTCTTCTATTATAATAGAAGAATTATCCACATATTCTGTCTTTGGTTCTTTTTGTTTTCTGTATTTCAAATACATTTCGCCAAGGCCTTCTAATCCGTGAGATGAAGTTATCGTCCTTCTACAATCATTCAATACTTCATTCTCTTTCTTATAGTCTGCTATAATCTTGTCTAATGGTCTTTCGTCAAAAATCATACTATTCTCTTCCTGTTTCCGTTTAATATTATCTTGATACATCCTTATCATACTGTTCCTCCGATTCACTATATTCTATAAATAGAAGCAATCCACCCAAATCAGCCTCAAGTTCTTCATATGAATCATATGATGTGATATAGGTCAATTTATTAAACTTTTTACCTAATCCATCATAAAAACTTCCATAATATACTGATAGCCTGCTGACCTTATGATGTTTCTTTATTAATATTGCTCTGTCATTATTTATTTCAATTATTATAGGTTCTATCATGCTATCACCTATCTTTCATCAGTATCCAAGGTTACTTCATGATTGTCTTCTGCCATAAACAGACCATGTTCATTAATTAAATATACATTATCACTCAGCCAGTCCTCTGGAGAAACAACCGATTCATTAACCTGTACTACAATATTTTTCAGATCTGAAACATGAAGACCATTTTCTCTTAAGGTTTCAGCAGATGCAAACAGAATCTCATGGACAGATGAAGGTATAACATACACATCCCCAAAACGTTCCTGGATAATTTTCATCATATCCTCATAAATGAGTGCTGTGGCACCATAACTTCTATTGGTTGATAAAACAAATAATGGTATCTGGTCTCCTATAACATCTGTTTTCAAAAATGTCCTGAATTCTTCATCTGGTAAATCGGTCTTACCCAGCTGAATCTTCATAGATTCAAACTCATCTCCCATCAAATCAATTATTACATCGGTAAGACTTTTTATTTCAGGCGGACAAAGCTCAGGAGTATTCTTTTTTGCAATATCAAATAAAGCATCAGCATCCACATTCCAACTTTTTAACAGATTATCTGTTATCGTTATTGATGCACAGTCTCCCAGATTTAAAAAGTATATTAAAGCCAGGTCTTCGTTAATCTGGTCATAAGGAATTCCAGAAAGAAGCTTTTCATTTGCCTTCATATTTATGAGGCGATAACATATCCTTTTCTTTAGTTCCTCAAAGTCACTTAATTCCTGTACATCCATCGGTACCTCATTTTCTTTTGCTTCTTTGTATCTTTCCAATACTTTAATTGCAATATCTTCTGCATCAAATCCCTGTTCGATAAGTTCATCAACGTAAATGATTGGAGAAAACACTGTATTATTGTTTATAATGATACCTTGCCTCCTAACTCCATTATTCTTAGT
>JAILEL010000306.1 GCA_024687845.1 Eubacterium sp. | reverse complement strand
TGCTCTGTCATTTCTTTCATTATCTCCTTCAGTATAAATGACGCTTTAGGATCAAGTCCTACAAAGGGTTCATCCATTATGAGGAGCTTCGGACTATGAAGAAGTGCCGATATTAAAACCAGCTTCTGCTTCATTCCATGTGAATATGATGAAATCAGATCACCGAGAGAACTTGTAATCTCAAACTTATCTGCATATTCGACTATCTTCTGCTCACGCTCCGCTGCTGATACATTATAAATATCTGACACAAACTGAAGATACTGTATACCAGTCATAAATTCATATATATCAGGATTATCCGGAATGTATGCAATTCTACGCTTAACCTCCATAGGATTATCCCTGATATTTATTCCATCGATTATGACTTCACCACTATCAAACTCATGTATTCCTGTAATAGACTTAAGAAGTGTTGTCTTACCTGCACCATTATGTCCGATAAATGCGTAGATATCACCAGCTTCGACATTTATGGATATATTCCTTATTCCTTTATCTGTTCCTTTATAAATCTTATCTAAATTCTTTATTTCTAACATATCTTTCTCCTTGAACTATCCTTTATCAAGCACATCCAAAAGTTTTGTATCATTTGTATTGTCTGTATTACCTTTTGTAATACAGACAATACACCATAATTATTCCTTTGTCAAGAAAAATCGTAAAAAATAATTGTGTTCTATAAAAATCGTAAAAAATTATTGTGTTCAAAAAAGCACCAAAAAAGAGACCGTGTACCAAATTTCTTAGTACACGGCCTTCAATCCTTATAATTTATTTCATTATCTTCCCCGTAAAATTCTGATAGTCGATTTTACTGAGTTTTAATTGTCGCTGATAATATCATATAACGTTTTGATTGCATCTTCCCCTGCTGAGGGGTAGTCAGGTTCAATGTAGTCACCTCTCGATGAATCTATTCGTGTGTAGTAGGCTGTCGATACTGAAAACCACATTCCAATGTCATCGAAGTAGAACTGTGTGATCTCACCGCAGGAGTTACAGGATTCCGCAGGCGACTCACCAATTACCTTTCCGAGACCATTATCTACTACCATCTCAGTAAAAAGCATAGCTGACGAAAATGAATCCTCATCGGTAAGCACATACAGATTTCCATCAAACTCAAGCTCTGCAACTCTCTTATTCTTGGTTTTCCCGCCCTGATCAAATGTCAGAAAATTCCACCTTATCTTCCTGAAATTGTCTCCCTGATAATATGTGTCAATCGGAAGATACTTAAACAGTTCGTTTACGACATATGTGTCGCCGCCTCCATTACCTCTTAAATCAATTGCAAGATTCTTGATGTTTTTCGTGTTTATCTCAGTAAACATTTCACGAAGCAAATCCCTGTAGTGTTTACTTATTGAGCAAGACTTTAGTGTAAGTACAGCAACACTCTTTTCTTCATCTATTTCAAAATATACATAATCATTATTATCTGATGATAGATACCTATCTAGAAGATCATAGTATTCATCATCAGTTATAAAGTCCTCACGGCCATAAGTACGGGATTCCTCATTTCCATCTTCATTTTTCCACACGACCTCGAAAGGCGCCTCAACTCCGCATAAATCCAGAATAAACAAGTTTTCCATATTTACAGTGATTTTTCGCGGTGTTTCATAGGAATAGTAAGGCTCCATGAGTTCCTTCATCTGGACCTCTGTAATTCCATTTACAGAATATATACTATAGCCTCTACTCTTCATCTCAGGGCCATCCGACATAAGCATACAATCCCACGAGTTAAATGTCGTATGAGCATCATTTATCTCATGCAAAATACTTCGAACGCCACGAATAAGCTCTATCTTTTCGACTGTATCTTTTGACTCAAAATCAGCCTTGACCTCCTCATACTTTGCCTGAACCTCAGGTGTCAGACCATCCACAAAAGATATATGATACTTTCTCAGGTAGTCCATAACCTCCTCAAGATCGTCCAATGCATCTTTCTTTGTAAGGTCCGAATTCTCATAATATAGAATCGGCCTGTCAGACTTGAAGACTTCACTATTCCAGAACGGGCAGGCATATGCAATAAGTACACACAAGCCAGCAAAAATACTCGTGATAATAACTGATATAATTTTTGCCGTCATCCCAGAAAATACTTTTTTGGCTATAAGCAATGTAGCCGTTATATCCACCACTGAAGCAATTATCATGATCCACTGTGGAAAATCCTTCCATATCACCAGTACATTCAGCGGAATTATGCCAAATACCAATAGATTTATAATTATAATAGCAACAACTGCCCCAGCCTTTTTGAGTCTATTCATTGTGAGTGTTTCATTTCCTTCAATTCATTTTTTCTAATTGTATTAAACAATTACCGTTTTTTCTACCAATCAAACTTGTCAATTTTTTAATTTTTTCGTTATGTCTAGTTGCCCTAATCAGCTATCTGATCTACCAATTCATTATAGATTTTCTGAGTTTCTTCGTCACTCGGTGCGTTTATATAGTATTTCTTTCCTTCAGCACTGATAGTAATATAGTTTTTTGTATCTAAATCAAGAAATGCTATACAGCCACTCTCATCATCTACGCTGTACTTTCCTTTATACTTCGGTTCCATATTATATCCGCTCTCTTTTCGAAGCTTAAGACTACTTGAGTCAGATTCCAAAATAATATCATCTATATCACTTATAGGGATACTATAATCATCTTTCATCTGATGACATATTACATTTCCATCTTCAACACTTAATACCATAGGCGTCTGGCTAAGTATTCCAACGTATATAAGTTCCACAAAGGTAAATATCACTAGAAGTATTGCGAAGACACCTATCATCTTACCAACAGGATGTGCCATATTTACAGTAGCTCCAACACCAACCCTCTTAGTAATATTCAATCTCTTATCATCTGGATTATAATATATCTGTCCCAGTATCCAGTTATCATCATCATCTATCTCAACAGAGGTTTCCTTCTTGTACCTCTTCTCTATCTGCTTCTGTCTCTTAACAATGATAAATAATCCTACCATAATGGCAAACATATATATTGCATATACTGCAAGATACAGAATCTGATTATCCCATATACTCATCATTATCATCATAATGAGTATAATGGCAGTATTAATCCATGTGAACAAGACTATGAAGTCAGCCATATTTTTCTTTTTGGCTCTATTATAGTTAGCATTAACGTCACTATCCTCAGATATGACTTCATTTCTGATTCCATCCATCATAAATGCAATCGGAATGAGCATAATACTAATAAAAAGCAGTACTCCTGTCATTCCAGTCATAAGCATTGCCTGGTATGAATGTTTTTCAGTAAATAATCCAGCAAGACTAACTATACCTATATCATTAAGAAGCGCTACTAAGAACAAAACTGTAGCTATAATATTGGGAACCAGAATGCGAGATTTTTTTAAAGCATGAATAGCTCCCGCGCCTTTTAAATCCGTATATACTACGCCTTTTTCAGAAACGATTCCCAGTTCACGTTTAAGGCTCTTCATCTCACTGTTACCCTTTGTAAATGGGATTACCATCAGTACCAGATCGACAAAGATAAACGTTGTCCATACTATAAGTCTGATAGAAAAAACGGGAATAAAACAAAAAAGCACCATGAGGATAAGCGATATTATGAAAATCAGTTTAGCTTTCTTTCTACAGCTAGATACTATCTCATCTACTCTGAGTGAAGTCTCCTCTTCCATAAAATCTGCACGGTTAATCACTCCAAAAATGTATTTCTTGTCTCTCCATTTGGCTGGATATTCTAAAAGAAAAAGTAATATAATGCTTGGGACCATTATCACCAGCATTATAACATCAAATATAATACTCATATCTTATGCCTTTCTAAAGTCAGTAGTACTCATCAACAAGTTTCAGGATATCCTTTTTAGGCACTCCAGAAAGTCTTGCTTCCGAAACAATTCGCTTGAGTTCAGTCTTATTTTCTTCGCTAAGCACCCCCGACTTACTAATGCTCTCCCTGACACGGGCACCATTCTTTCTGTCAGTTAATATGTATCCTTCAGACTTAAGCAGCTGATACACCTTACTAACAGTCATGGTATTGATTCCCATCTCAAGTGCAAGTGCTCGAACTGTCGGCAACTGTTCACCTGGTGCCAGATCACCATTCGAGATTCCAATCACTATCTGGTTTCGTATCTGCATATAGATAGGCACATCTGAATATTCATCTATCTTTATTACCATATTGTAGTCCCCTTATCTTTTGTATTGTTATAATACAACAGACTTTTGTATTGCTTGATATAATACAAAAACTACTACTTCACATTTTTCTTGTCAAGGAAAATTTAAAAGTCCTTGTCCTTCCTGCACCGAAGTGCTTTATTAAAATAATAACTGCAACTATCGGCAGCAGTATAATTCCGAGAAACAGGAATATAACTGTAGTTCCAGGTCTCATAGCCATAAAGGTCGCAAAGTAACAGCCATAAAGATTAAACATAATATGAAGTATGATTCCCGGCCAGAGTTTTCCTGTCTTAACTCTCACATAGGCCCATACAAGTCCGATCAGAAATGTACCAAACATCTGTGGTATCCCCTGCGAAAATGCATGAGGAAGTCCAAAAAGAACTGCAGATACTATGATAGCTCCTGTTTCGCCTATCACTAGAAGCCTGTCTAAAAACATTTTTCTGAAAAGAATCTCTTCCATCACTGGCGCAAAGCACAGAAGCAAAGCAATGTAGAATAAGGAATACTTTCCAAATATTTCCTCTGATGATATTCCATGCGGTGTAATTCCCAGAATCTTAAGAACTATATTTAATATCATAATTACTGGCATACTAATACCTGTCTGAACCAGAAATGCCTTTAACATAAATCCTGGCGTGATATCAAATAGCATTTTGCTATCTCCATCTGTATTTTTTTCAGGAATCTCCATTCCTTTTAGTATCAGATAGCAGGCACCAAGTCCTACGGAATATGGCATAACCATTGCCTTCATTATCATCCTTATGGCTTCCGGAAGCTTTCCCTCCAGCATTGGATCTATAAATGCTGAGTAGCTATTAGTTAACAAAAACCATACTGCTAATGCTATAAAAACTCTTAATACGATTAATACTTTATTCTTCTTCATCCCATGAATGCTCCTTTTGAAATTCTTCCAGAGCATCATTCATTTTATCTGTTTTAGCCTTTTGAACAAAATACCCAATAAACTGTCTAATAGTAAATGCAATCAAGAACAAAACTGCATATAATATCATTAATGACAGAGACATTTCCACGCCCTGTCCTCTTACTATACTAATAGCCATAATCAACGCAACCATCAGGTAAAATGGCATGAAGAGTATGTTCTTAATATAGAATGGCTTACTTCGTGCCCACTGGGTATAATCAAACATGCTTCGAAATACAGTAAGCACTCCAAGTATAAAGAATCCAATCCATATCCTAATTATATTCATCGGTTCCATATATATGCCGAATAAGCTAAAACCTATTCCAACGAATAAGATGCCCATCGAGAAGCATATAGCAGCTATTGAAAATGATTTCTTAACTATATTCTTAAATCTTTCTCCACCCATCATTTTGCCTCCTTCATCCCTATGCCGGCCTTAAAATCACTGACATAGTTTCGAGATACTACTATCCATTCTCCATTTCTAAGAAGCAGTTTAAGTCTTCTTCCGTCCTCTGGAGCCACTCTTTTCACTGCCTTTAGATTTACGATAGTAGATTTTGATATTCGAACAAAATGTTTCTGGAGCAGATGTTCTTCAAGATCATACAAGGTTCGCCTGACTCTATAATAGTTATCTACCGTGTAAGCAAATACATTTCTATCAACTGCTTCAAAGTACAGGATTCTGGAGATTCGTACCGGTTCCACATCTCCATTTTCCTTTTCGCCCATAATAATATCACTAGTGCCTTTGATAGATTCGAGAACAGCCTCGACCTCACTATCTCTCTCTTTGCATCTGATCTCAACCTCAGTTTCTGAAAGATTCATTTTGTCTTTAACAAATATTTTCAACTCTGATGCTCCTCTTGCATTCTTTATACTTTAGTTCAAAACATGTTTCAACAAATCACGGATAAGAAGTACATTTACATGAATAACCTGCCTGGCAGGATATTTTAATATTCTTATATCCACTGTATTCCAATATTTTATTCTTCAACTCACATACACCAGCTATTCCAGTTTCTTCAAGATTTTCTGATGCTTTTTCCAAAGCTGTCTCAAAACCATTTGCAACCTCATCAAATATTCTAAACGCCACATTTCCTGTAAGTCCTGCTTCTTTCGCAGCTTCTATGAATGTAGCTCGTTTTATATTCTTAAAATATATTTCATTCCCAATAAACATACTCATTTCATCTCTCAGATTATAGCATCTGGTACATACAATATCGTACGCTGGTGCGACAGTAATTCTCTTCAGATTCTCACTATATAATAATGAATAATTCTTTACGTGTGCATCTCCATTCCCTATCAGATAATTAAAGCATAGTATCCTCCAAAGCTTCATCTGTTCAGCAATAGATGAGTTTCCATTAGAATCTGTGTTGATTTTGTAGCCCCTTCTGATGCCAGTTCCTTTACTTTATCAAGTGTGAGAAGTTTATATCCTGACTCTTGTAAAACATCTCCTTCTTTCACTATCATAAGAGCCCCCAGACACTCTCTTCCAAGAGCATGTAAAATAGAAAGGTAATCCTCTTCATCAGTCTTTATCCAGTTAGCAACCGACTTACGCGAAAAGCCTTCTGGAAGCAATCCTTCAAAAAAGCATTTTGTTTCTTCCGTAGAAAATGGGTTCTCAGAAAATGGGAGAGATACTGAAATAGGTAAACTGTTTTCTGAAGTAATATAATCTCTAGAATACTGAAAAACTGCATCTCTAAATCCATTTCCATATATTGAGCCAACAAGCTGAGGAGTACCCATTATTTCCAAATATACTAAATATTTCTTCAACTTTATCCCCTTTCATTCATTTCAATATCTATGCCCAAAAGATTTGCAAGGTATATCGCCTTACCCAGTTCGATTGTTGCCTTCCCATTTTCAAGATCCGATATATAACTAGCACTAATTCCGCTAACTTCACATATATATTTCTGTGTATATCCTAGCTTTTTTCTTTGTTTTCTAATCATTTCACCAAACGCTTTTGTATTATTTATTTTCATATTCACCAACCATTTCTATCATATTCATCTCTATTTAATTTTTTCTCTATTGCCGTACGGCTATAAATTCATAATACAACAATAATCTAGCCGTACAGCTATATAATAATAATCTCATTATATATATAGTCGTACGGCTATGTCAATCCTTTAATAATTCAAGATATTTATTCTTTACACAAGCGACATTACATATATCTGACAAGGATTTGCCTCGTCCCATAGATCAGGCAACACCTCAAACTCCTTAAATCCACATCCAAGATAGAATAGATTCGTTTTGTCATAGTCTTCATACATTCCCATCTTGACAGTCTTCACCTGCATGAATTCATATCCCGCATTTCTTGCTTCTTCTTTTGCCTTTTCCACTAGCTGGCGTCCGATTCCACATCTATGATAATCCTTAAGTACTCCCATTACTGCAAGCTCCACAGTCACATTCCCAGTCTGCTTCAGACACAGGAAACCAGCTGGCTTACCATCCTGCTTCGCTGCAAGAAACAGCCAATCTGCACACTCCTTTATGTAATTCTCTCTACTTTCCTCTACTTCAAACCA
>JAILEL010000297.1 GCA_024687845.1 Eubacterium sp. | reverse complement strand
TGAAACTAACTGTGATGTAATTCTTTCAGCCAAATCAATTGATGGAGTTTATGATAGTGATCCAAATATCAATCCGGATGCTAAGAAATACGATACAATGCAGATGTCTGATATAGTAGATCAGAAGCTTGGTGTTATTGACCTTGCATCAGCAGTGCTTGCTATGGAGAATCATATTCCAATGCTGCTCTTCGGTCTTAGCGAAGAGAATTCCATAGTGAAAGCAGTATCCGGTGAAAAAATCGGAACACTGGTAAATGCATAATGATATAAAACAGATAATACATTATGTTAAAATTTAAGAAATATATTTAATCTAAAAATAATATTATATGATAATTCAGGAGGGGTTTAAAATGGCTACTTATGAAGAAAAAATGCAGAAGACTATTGATTCACTTAACACTGATTTTGCTGCTATAAGAGCAGGTCGTGCTAATCCACACATTCTTGACAAAATCAAGGTTGAATATTATGGATCACAGACAAATATTCAGGGAGTTGCAAATGTAACTGTACCTGAGGCACGTACACTTCAGATCAAGCCTTGGGAGCCATCTATGGTAAAGGAAATAGAGAAGGCTATTCTTGCATCTGATCTTGGAATTACACCAAATAATGATGGTAAAAGCGTTATTCTTAATTTCCCAGAGCTTACAGAAGAGAGACGTAAGGCACTTTCAAAGGATATTAAGAAGAAGGGTGAGGATGCTAAAGTTGCAATTCGTAATACAAGACGTGATGCAAATGAAGCAGTGAAGAAGCAGGCAAAGTCTGGTGAGATTTCAGAAGATGATCAGAAGGATCAGGAAGAAGAAATCCAGAAGATTACTGATAAGTTCATTAAAGAGATTGACAAGATAGTAGAAGCTAAGACAAAGGAAATTATGACAGTATAAGGAGACATATTATGTCTGACGAATATAAGATACCTCAGCATGTTGCCGTAATTCTTGACGGAAACGGCAGATGGGCTAAGCAGAGACATATGCCGAGAAATTATGGACATAAGGTTGGAGCAGATAATCTTGAACAGATAATCGAGGATGCATGGGATCTTGGAATTAAGTATTTCACAGTGTATGCATTTTCAACTGAAAACTGGAAAAGATCTGTGGAGGAAGTGACTGGTCTTATGACTATACTTAGGGATTTTCTGAGGCGCTCAATTGAAAAAGCAAATAAAAATAATATGAGAGTCAGAATAATTGGTAAGAGAGACAGACTTGATGCAGATATAATTGATGCTATTGAAAAGCTTGAAGAAGCTACAAAGGACAACGATGGTCTGCAGTTTAATGTTGCTCTCAATTATGGTGGACGTGATGAGATTACCCGAGCAGTGAAAGCTATTGCAGAGGAAGTTTCAACTGGAAAGCTCTCCATTGATGATATTGATGAGTCTTGTGTATCGGCACATTTGGATACCTGGGATATACCGGATCCTGATCTGCTTATCAGAACCAGCGGAGAGATCAGAACATCCAATTTCCTGCCATGGCAGATAAGCTATAGTGAGTTTTATTTCTGCGATACATTATGGCCTGATTTTAAGAAGGAAGATCTGCAGAAAGCTATAGATTATTTTAATGGCAGAGACAGAAGATTTGGCGGGGTATGATAATATGTTTTGGACCAGATTGATAAGTGGAGTGGTTCTCATAATAATCGCAGTGGTTGTACTGTGGTTTGGAGGGCCACTTACAGGACTGGTAACATTATTTTTGTCACTGGTAGGAGTATTTGAGCTATGTCGTGTTTATGAGATAGAGAAAAAGGCTCCTGCCATTTTGGCGTATATATGGACTACTATTTATTATATGCTTCTTATTCTGGGAAGACAGAAGGTTTTAGGGATAGCAGCATCTGATCTTGTGGTGCCTGTAATGATCATTTATCTTCTGATAATGCTTGTAATATATGTTGCGAAATTTCCAGAATATCATGATAAAGAAATAATGGCTGCATTTACAGCCTTTTTCTATGTTGCAGTAATGCTGTCCTATCTTTACAGAATAAGAACTATGCAAAATGGTGGTTACCTGGTAATCCTTGTGTTCGTTTGTTCATGGGGAAATGATACGCTTGCGTATTGTGTAGGACGTCTTTTCGGAAAGCATAAGATGTCTCCAGTGCTTAGTCCAAAGAAAAGTGTAGAAGGGCTGTTTGGAGGAATCATCGGAGCTGGCCTTCTGGGTGTGCTGTATGCTTTATTGCTTGGAAAACATTTAAAGCCGATTCCACACCTTTATATTGCAATGTTCTTTATATGTGCTATAGGTGCGATTCCTGCAGTTATTGGGGATCTTGCTGCATCAGCTATAAAGAGAAATAATGAAATTAAGGATTATGGTACACTGATACCTGGTCATGGCGGTGTTCTGGATAGATTTGACAGTATGATATTTACAGCACCGATAATTTATTATTTGATTCAGTTTGTGTATTAGAATTGCTTGGGATGATTCTATTGATACATGGTTTAAAAAGCGACTATGATATAAAAATGGAGGATATATGAAGAATATATCTATAATTGGTTCGACTGGGTCGATTGGGACGCAGGCGCTGGATATTGTGAGGGCAAATGGTGACATTAATGTTGTTGCTATGTCTTGTGGCAGGAATATTGAACTGATGGAAAAGCAGGTCAGGGAATTTAGACCTGAGATTATTTCTGTTGCTTCTGAAGAGGGTGCAAAGGATTTAAAGGTAAGACTAAGTGATATTGATGTTCAGATTATGCATGGTATGGAAGGGCTTAAAACAGTAGCTTCCTGGAACAGTGCTGAAATGGTTCTTACTGCTATTGTTGGAATGATCGGCGTTGAACCGACACTTGCGGCAATAGAAGCTGGTAAGAATATTGCTCTTGCTAACAAAGAAACTCTTGTAACTGCCGGACAGCTTGTTATGAAGCTGGCAGCTGAAAAGGGCATCAGCATTCTGCCTGTAGATAGTGAACATAGTGCTATCTTCCAGAGCATGCAGGGAAGAAAGAATAAGCTTTCTAGGATTCTCCTTACTGCATCGGGTGGACCTTTCAGAGGAAGAACAAGAGCAGAACTGGAGGCTGTAACTGTTGAACAGGCTCTTAAACATCCCAACTGGTCTATGGGACCTAAAATAACCATCGATAGTGCTTCAATGGTAAACAAAGGTCTTGAGGTTATAGAAGCTCACTGGCTGTTTGATATGGATATCGATGATATTGAGGTTTTGAT
>JAILEL010000171.1 GCA_024687845.1 Eubacterium sp. | reverse complement strand
GTCAATTCCCAATCTTTCATACTCTGGAACTCCCATCCTATGATATGGAAGCACTTCAACCTTTGAAACTGTTTTTAGTGAATGAATAAAGTTACTCAAAGCTTCAAGACTAGACTGTTCATCAGTAATACCTGGAACCAGCACATGGCGTATCCACATCTCCTTACCGATGTCTGACAGGTATTGTGCCATTTCCAAAATATTCTTATTGGTATGACCTGTAAGTTTTCTATGCTCCTCATCCTCAATATGCTTTATATCCAGAATAAAAAGGTCTGTAACATCACAAAGCTTTTTAAATTTCTCAAAGAATTCGCCTTCACTTTTAAATGGATTCCCTGATGTATCAAGCGCAGTATTTATCCCTTCTTTTTTTGCAAGGGTAAATAACTCAGTTACAAAGTCAATCTGTAACAGAGCCTCGCCACCACTTACTGTAATCCCTCCGCCATTCTTCCAATATGTTCGAAACCTTATGGCCTTCTTGATTATTTCAGATGGAGTCGCCGTCTCAATATGGATTCCTTTTGCTTTCAGTTCATTAATCCGGTCCTCTACTTTTTTACTTTGAGAATCTCTATCACTATTTTCAGTATTATCCCCGATATTATTCCCAATATTTGTACCGTAAACCACATCCCAGGTTTCAGGATTATGGCAATATTTACATCTCATGTTGCAGCCCTGTAAAAAAACTATGAATCTGATTCCAGGTCCATCAACTGCACCAAAACTTTCTGTAGAATGAATATATCCGATTGTTTCCGGCATCTTAACCTCCAAAAATTTTATTTTATATTTGTTTTATTTTTTTATTATATTTTTAACATAGAAAACATTATATCAAAACCAGCGAACAAAAACATTATACCAAATCTTTATATCTTTATGCCAAATCAACACATATTAAATTAAAACAGCCCGAGAGGACTTTACCCTCCGGGCTGTACTATAAATCTTTATTAAGTTTCTTATAAACTCTCGTGGAATGTTCTGCTTATTACATCGAGCTGCTGCTCTCTTGTAAGATTTATGAACTTAACTGCATATCCTGAAACTCTGATGGTGAAGTTAGCATACTCAGGTTTCTCTGGATGCTCCATGATATCTTCAAGAGTTTCACGGTTGAATACATTTACATTAAGGTGATGTGCACCCTGATCAAAGTATCCATCCATTGCATTTACCAGATTATCTACTCTCTCATCCTCTGAATGTCCTAAAGCATCCGGGTTCATGGACTGGGTATTTGAGATACCGTCAAGAGCCCATACATAAGGAATCTTTGCAACTGAGTTAAGGGATGCAAGAAGTCCTGACTTCTCTGCACCATAACTTGGATTTGCTCCAGGTGCAAGTGGTGTCCATGCCTTACGACCATCTGGAAGACTACCAGTAAACTTACCATATACAAGGTTTGATGTAATTGTAAGGATTGATGTTGTAGGTTCTGAATTACGATATGTATGTCTCTTCTTTATATCATCCAGGAAGGTCTTAAGGAGCCATACACCGATACTGTCAGCTCTGTCATCATCATTTCCATACTTAGGGAAATCTCCCTCTGCCTTATAATCAACTGCAAAGCCCTCTTCATCACGAATGACTTTTACTTTCGCATACTTAATAGCTGAAAGTGAATCGATAACATGTGAGAATCCTGCGATTCCTGTTGCAAATGTACGGCGTACATCTGTATCGATAAGAGCCATCTCTGCAGCTTCGTAGTAATATTTATCATGCATGTAGTGAATCAGATTCAGTGTATTTACATAGAGACCTGCCAGCCAGTCAAGCATGAACTCGAATCTCTCTATAACCTCATCATAGTCAAGGTACTCAGAGGTGATAGGTCTTGCAGCTGGACCAACCTGTACACGAGACTTTGCATCAACTCCACCATTGATGGCGAACAGAAGACATTTAGCCAGGTTAGCTCTAGCTCCGAAGAACTGAATCTCTTTACCAGTCTGTGTTGCAGATACGCAGCAGCAGATTGAATAATCATCGCCCCATACAGGCTTCATAACATCATCATTTTCATACTGAATTGAGCTTGTCTTTACAGAGATTCTTGCAGCATACTTCTTAAATGCTTCAGGAAGCTGTGAAGAATAAAGAACTGTAAGGTTTGGCTCTGGTGAAGGTCCCATGTTCTCAAGTGTATGTAAGAATCTGAAACAGTTCTTAGTAACATGTGTACGGCCATCCATACCGATTCCGCCAACCTCAAGAGTTGCCCATACCGGATCTCCTGAGAACAGTTCGTTGTAGGACTGAATTCTTGCGAACTTAACCATTCTGAGTTTCATAACAAAATGGTCAATCAGTTCCTGAGCTTCTTTCTCTGTTAAGATGCCCTTCTTAAGATCTCTCTCAATATATATATCAAGGAATGTAGACACACGGCCAACTGACATGGCAGCTCCGTTCTGTGTCTTGATAGCTGCAAGATATCCGAAGTACAGCCACTGAACTGCTTCCTTAGCATTCTTTGCAGGACGAGAGATATCATAGCCATAAGCTTCTGCCATCTTCTTCATGCCCTGAAGAGCTTTGATCTGCTCAGCCAGCTCTTCTCTCTGTCTGATTATGTCATCAGTCATAACGCCATGACCACAGTTCTGCTTATCTTCCTGCTTCCAGGCAATAAGCTGGTCAATACCATAAAGAGCAATTCGTCTGTAATCACCTACGATTCGTCCTCTACCATAAGTATCAGGAAGACCTGTGATGATATGACTTCTTCTTGCTGCTCTCATTTCATCAGTATAAGCATCAAAAACCGCCTGATTATGAGTCTTATGATACTCTGTAAATACCTTGTGAAGATCAGCATTTGGCTCATAGCCATACATTGTAAGTGCCTCCTCAGCCATCTTGATTCCACCAAATGGCATAAACGCTCTCTTCAGCGGCTTATCTGTCTGAAGACCTACAATCTGTTCCATATCTTTCATGGACTCATCTATATAACCCGGTCCATATGCAGTAAGTGATGAAACGATTTCTGTCTCTTCATCAAGAACTCCACCCTTATCGTGTTCTTCCTTCTGAAGTTCCTGAAGTCTTCCCCAAAGCTTTTCTGTAGCTTCAGTAGGTCCTTCAAGAAAGCTTTCATCACCAGTATATGGGGTATAATTATATGTAATGAATTCTCTTACATTACACTCTTCTTTCCATAAACGACCGGTAAAACCATCCCATTCATCAAATGTAAGCATTAGATCTTTTTGCATCGCAATCTTTCCTCCTATAACGATACACCAACTGCTTCTTTGAAACCCACATCCCTTTGGCGTTTAGATGTGTATCTAAAATATTACTATAGTAACTTCTCACAATCAATTGTGAATGTACACAAAAAACACACTATATAGTGTTCGTTTTTTTATGCTCACTACATAGCGTGTCTATTTTTTTAATTTAAATTATTATTTTATTATATCTTATTACTCTTTATTTATCTCTTTGTATTATCATATTATCTTTAAGT
>JAILEL010000162.1 GCA_024687845.1 Eubacterium sp. | reverse complement strand
TCGGATTTGTCGTATGGTTTATAGGATCTCTTCGTTCTGATATGGATGCGTCTATAACAGAGAACAGACTTCAAACTAAAGGTATATATTCCTGGGTCAGAAATCCTATGTACAGTGGTTGCTGGATAGCTATATCAGGTGTGATACTTATGTGGCATAATGCGTGGTTGCTTATTTTTCCATTCATAGACTGGGTAATTATGACAGTAGCTTTGATAAACACAGAAGAAAAATGGCTTCTTGATTTGTATGGCGAAGAATATGCAGAGTATAAGAGACGCGTAAACAGATGTATTCCATGGATTCCAAGAAAAAATTAATGCGGAGGTATAAGCGACAGATATGAAGTTCTTTGAATTTGGAAAAGAGAATGATAGAACACTTATGATTGAGTGTGGATATCTTGCAAAATGGTATCCCGGTCTCATGCCATTTATTGATGAGGCGAAGAAGAAATATCATGTAATTATTCAAGCATATGATGGATTCAATGATGATGAACCTGACAAGGTGTTTCACTCGATTATGGATGAGGCTCAGTCAGCAGCTGATTTTATTGTAGATAAGCTTGGTGGCAAATTAGATATTCTGTATGGGATATCTCTCGGAGGTATGGTAAGTAACGAAATACTTATGGATGAAAGGATAAAGGTTCATACATTCATAGCTGATGGATATACTATCATGCCTATGCCTACTTTTAAATCAGAGAAAGTTGAGAAGTTCTATATAAAGGCATACTCATCTATTATTTATTCTGTTCTTACAAAACATCAGGGAATACTTGCTACTCTACTGGGGAGAACGAAAGAATCCATAAGTGAATCTTTATATACGAATGTGAAGAAAGAATCCATAAAAAACAGCGTTATAATGGAAATAGGTTATAAGTACAGATTTGAAAGCTTTAATAAAACGGATTCATATATCTTCCATGGATCAGCAGAAAGAGCAACTGCCAGAAAGGTGCATAAACTGAAAAAGAATGGAATACATTTCTGTCATAAGATGTTTAGAAATACCGGCCATGCAGAACTGATTCATAAGAATCCCAGGGTGTTAATTAGATTAATTGATAAAGCTTATAATGGAGAAATATTTGACCCGACTGCGCCGAAGAGTATTGTTTCATAGCACCAAAAAAACCAAGGTGAAAGCCTTGGTTTTTTGTTGACAAAAATCAGATGTATACATATAATATAAAAACCGAGTGCATACTCGGTTTAGGAAGGAGGTACAAATGGAAAAAGGAAATAAAAAGAAAAGAGAAATACAAAATGCGCTTAAGCTACTCGCAATTGAGAAAGGTTACGTAAATGTCACGATGAAGGATATTGGTGAATATGTCGGACTATCAGTAGGCGGGCTTTATCATCATTATCATGATGTTGAAGAAGTATTTAGGGATTTAATTGCAAGTGAGACTGGCGATGTCTGGGATGGTTTTTCAGATGTGAAAGGTTTTGAAGACTTTAAGTGCGCCCTCGATTCCTATTTTGAGGCAGAAAAAAAGGAACTGCTTGGCGATGTGCCTTCTGTTAACACTCTAATGTATGAGTATTATTTTAGCAAGCCGGAAGCTGAACGAGTCATTATTATGAAAGCTGCACATGATGAGGTAGTTTCTGAAATGTCAAAAATACTCTCGTTTGTTTATAAAGATAAGAAACTGAGAATTAGAATGTCGGAACATATATGTGTAGTGCTGCAGGGTCTTACCCATTTATCCTTCTCTGGTTGTATCACCAGAAAAATTATTGAGGATGAGTTCACGATGCTTATGATATATCTGAAAAACAATTATGATATGATGAAGGGAGAATAATATTGAAGATACTTGTATATGGAGTAGGTGCGATCGGATCATTACTTACACATTTTTTATGTAAGGCTGGAAATGATGTTACTGTTGTAGCTCGAAGCACCTATGATGAACTAAAAAAGAACGGTCTCATAGTGGAGCATTATTTAAAGCATCATAAAATCACTGTCGATTATCCTGATGTTATTAGAGAAGTTCCGTTG
>JAILEL010000249.1 GCA_024687845.1 Eubacterium sp. | reverse complement strand
GAGAACCATGAAGTCCCTTCTCGATTTTGTAGCCTTCTGTACTTTGTAAAAGTGCAGGATAATCATGGCCTGCATTGCAGGCATTTACATGGCCTGTTTCAAGATCTATGATTCCAAGCCAGGCTGTTACAAACATTCCGGCTGGATTCTTTTCGGATATTGTTTCATCTACATAGGAAATAATTTCCGCCGCATTTCCGCCCAGTCTTGCCCGGGATTTGATAAGAGTTTTGGTTATAGCCATGAATAGAGCTGCGGCAACTCCTTTGTCGGAAACATCTGCTATTAGTATAGCAATATGATTTTCATCTATCATGAAGAAATCATAGAAATCGCCGCCAACTTCCTTGGCAGGAACCATTTTAGCCTGAACATCATATCTTTTATCTTCAGAGATTGCACTGCTTTTTTCAGGAAGCATACCCTGCTGTATCTGAGATGCAAGAGAGAATTCATAGCCAACTCTCTCCTGATTTCTGGTCATGGTAGTGATTTCTTCAATATTCTTGAGTGTGTCATCTTCCATCTTCTCCAAAGCAGAAGCAAGAGACCTGATCTCACTTATTGGCCCTACCTTTTTAACAAGGTTTAGATCTTCTTTTTTTGATGCCTCATGTGCAAATCTTTCAGCCTCTGATGAAACTAACTCAAGTGGAGTTATTATTCTTTTCCTGATAAATGTTACGCATATTAAGGTGATAATTATCAGAAGGACCACAGTTGTAAAGGTCACACCACGGATAAAATTCTTCCGAACTGTCGTTAGCTTATCCTGCGTTTTTACTGCACAAAGAATGCCTACGATTTCCGGGTCTTTAGCATTTCCCTGATCATCGAAAGAACTATAAAAAATAGGAACCATTGCAGTGAAATTGGATGTTTTATTATGTGCAGTTGCTTTAGTCAGGATATATTCTTTTTCTGAACCAGTCTCATAAATATTTCTTATTGATTCTTCCATATCAAGGGACTCATATCTGGTTCTGAAAGGAACACCTTCGTTACCACTTGATTTGTTTGGGCAATCAATAATACGATAGAAGTGTTTATAATCTTTGTCAGGAACGATTATATAAAGCTCAGAAAGATCCTGAGTTTCAAGCTGCTGATTAAGACTATCCATTGTTATAGAGTATTCGGCTGCATATACATTTAATACTAAGTCATAAATACTTTGATAATAATCATCATCTCCAGCTTGTGGTACTCCTTCATGAAAGGAAAGATATGGTGAGGATATTAGCTTTTCTATATCCATACTTTCTATATCTTCATTCGTAATTCCTATTATGTCAAGCATAGCTTTTGAATATAGTTCGGGGTTTTCATCATAAGTACAAGGTAAGTCTTTTTCATAATTTCTTGTGTCATTGGCTAAAAATATTCTTGCCTTTTTGAGTACGGAGCTTCCCGTTGCATCCCAAAAATCAAGATCCTGAAGTCCATTTATACTTTTTGAAGCTACAAGAGCTGATTTGTATACGGAATCATAGTATTCTGTGGTATATGAATTGTTAAAAGCATAATATCCTATACCTTCAGCTGCTATTGAGAGAATAGCAAATGAAATTACTAAAATACTTATAGTTACAATATATATATTTGATGATATTTTCCTGTTGAACTTTTTAAGCATTTTAAACATTTTTCTCCCAATAGCAAATTCTTGCAATATTTATAAATATATGATGGACTTAGAAAAGTACTTTGTCAACATTTTTTGAATCTGCAAAAGGGCCTGGAATAGTATTGATGCTTCTTTTTTCGTTTAGATAATCTCTGTCGAATATGATATCGGTTCCATCAGGATTCTCGAATCTTTGCTCTGGCTCAAACGCAATGCCAAGTGTATCTGTATTTATAATGTTATCTTTATAATCTCCCAACAGATCATAAACATTGGTCTTTACTGTGTACTTTCCGTCTTTGCAAATGAGCTCTAATTCGGCTGAACTGTCTGTATCAATAAAACCGTTCTTTTCATGCTTTGAAACTGTAGCTCCATTAAAGTAAGCATTTCCTTCAACCCAGACAGGAAGATGTCCGAAATGATATGTAGCGAGTGCACCCATATCAGGTTCTTCATCCATTTTAAAGTTTGCATACCATTCATCATATGCAGGGAAGATATCAAAGCAGGAGGTTCCGACCACACTGTAATCAGGTGTCTTAGGATCCTGTTTATCAGGAATAACAGGGTATTTCTGAACGAAAATGTTATTATAT
>JAILEL010000235.1 GCA_024687845.1 Eubacterium sp. | reverse complement strand
GACGGTATTGAGAGTGTTTGCATTGTTGTAAATTGTCATCCTGATGAAAATCTAATTCGTGGCTGTGGAAAACCGAGAAAATACATTAATTATCAAAAGAGATATGCAGACATTCGCTTACCAATTCCTTATGTTGAATTTATTACGGCGGATTATGATCATCAGTATCTCATGGTGTTAAAGAATATAGTAGAGTCTATTAGGGTGATTGGAAATAAGTGTAAGAAAAGAAAAAAAGCCACTTTTGATAGTGAAGAATTGGTTAAGGTCATTCTCTCAAAAATGGAGATTTCAGAAGAAAGCCTAGATGAGGTTATAGGCGTGATTCCTGATGAAAAGTACAGGGAATTAAAAAATGGATGGTAAATAATACCGGAAGAAACCTTACCAAAGCTAATAAATAATAAATAAGGGATATTATTAAATAATCAAAGATTGTATGAGGAATACAAGCAGTACAGATTTATAACATCAATGAGCTTATGATTCCATTTTTTTAAGTTTAAATGAGCCGGTAAAATGTATATGCCGACTCTTTTTTATTTTTTATGATTTCTTTGAAAAAAGAAGCATTATGTGTTAATATTTATAGTTAGATGTATCTAACTATGAACACATTTCCTAAATTGCTCTAATTGGGGAATAAGTTGAAACTATATAAGTGAAAGGAGAATAGAGAGAAAAATGAAGGACTATTTTAATCTCAAAGGTCAGGTTGCAGTTGTTACCGGAGCATCAACAGGGCTTGGTGTCCAGATGGCTAAAGCACTTGCTAATCAGGGGGCAAACATTGTATGTATGGCGCGTCGTCAGAATCTTATAGACGAGGTGGCAGCTGAAATCAGTAAGGACTTTGGAGTAGAAGCTATAGGTGTTAAATGTGATATTACAGATACTAAGGCAGTTGAAAGTGCCGTTAATATAATTATGGAAAAATTCGGCAGAATAGATATACTCATCAATAATGCCGGAACCGGGGCTGTCGCACCTGCCGAAGATATCACAGATGATCAGTTTGCGAATGAAATGAATATAGATCTTTTTGGTTCATTCAAGGTTGCGAGAGCTGTAGCTAAGAAAGTTATGATTCCTGCCGGTTATGGACGTATAATAAATATAGCCTCTATGTATGGATTAGTTGGAAATAAGATAGCCGGTTCGGCACCTTATCATGCTGCTAAGGGAGGAGTTGTTAATCTCACCAGAGCACTTGCGGCTGAATGGGGTAAGTATGGTATTACAGTTAATTCCATATGTCCGGGATATTTTTACACACCGCTTACACAGGAAACGCTTGACTCTGATTTCTTCCAGGCGAATGCAAAAACCATGATTCCGCTGGAAAGATATGGTAATGAGGGAGAGCTTGATTCGGCAGCAGTTTTCTTATCATCACCATCTTCAAGTTATGTCACAGGCGTGATGCTTCCTGTAGATGGCGGTTATACATGTATGTAGATTGAGTATTAATAAATTTGAGTAATGGATAACAACTATTAAATGTTGTTATCCATTTTTTTGCTGACTAGTGACATTGAAACCATGATAATCTATGTTATAATTAATTTGTTTTCCGAAACTGATGTGTTTGTTTTTCGGAATGGCTTGTAAAAGTTTATTCCAGTTTAACATACTATGACAAATTAGAATGAAACGCGTTGGCGAGAATAAAAAGTATCGTACGTGAGGGTAACTGCATTTTGTGCGTGGTTACCCTTTTTGTATGTAGATTATAGACAGAAATGAAAACGAGTGTTATTACATGATGTTAGTTAAAACTAACCAAGAGAATCAGTAAGCGGAGAGTGTCTTGGAAGATGAATAAAAAAAGAGGAAGAGGTGTGACCCGATGGCATATAATCATATTCAAATAAAATATTTACCGTATTGCAAACCGATTGGGAAATGGCTGAAAGACAGATACGGTGAAGTGCAGGCAGAGGAAATATGGCAAAAGACAGTGAGTCAATATAATGCGTATTTACCGGAACTTCCGGACTATGGCGGAAAGAAAAATGGTCATGCCATGGCAATATATGGCGGGCTGGCCATTTTTTCTTTGTA
>JAILEL010000221.1 GCA_024687845.1 Eubacterium sp. | reverse complement strand
ACTGAATAATGATTATTCAAATATAATAGGTCATATGTGTTATGCAGCATATAAGCTTTGGAATGTAGGCAATTACGAGAGAATGAATTATAAAGAGCTTGGATTATCTGAATATCCAGACTGGTACTATCAGAAAAAATGTCAAAAAGATTCCTTGCGCTTGGCTATATCACAGGTATACTTCCGATAAAGAAGTTTCAGGGGGAATCAGCTATGAACAACTTTACGGAATATACTATGATATCACCGAAACAGTTGGCTCCTTACTTTGGTTTTACTGATGATGAGGTAAAGGATATTTGTGATAAAGAGCCGGCACTGGATATAAATGAAGTGAGGAGATGGTATGATGGTTATAAGATGAATTATATAACTCCTACGAAGGCGAGGAAAATAATTCATATGTATAACCCTAACTCACTTGTTGATGCATATATATATGGAGGCTGCGATTCATACTGGAAGAATACTGGAGCATTTGCGGGGCTGAATGATTATATAGCCATGAATATGGATGGAATGAAAGAGACTATTATAGAGATGCTGACAGGTTCAGAATGCCCTGTTGATATATCGTCATATCAGAATGATCTTACCAGTTTTAAGAGTAAAGATGATATAATGACGGCAATGATACATATGGGTTATCTGGGATATAATCCTGAGACTAAGTGTGCTTATATACCAAATGAAGAAGTCAGGGATGTATTTGAGAGTGCTATAAAAGTAGGCAATTGGTCTGACATAATAGATGCACTCCGTAAGTCAGATGCTCTTCTTGAAGCAACCTGGAATGGGGACTGTGAAAAGGTTGCTGAGATGGTAGCAGAGTCTCACCAGGACTATACAAGTATCCTTGAATATCATGATGAAAACTCACTTGCGCTGGCTATCATGATGAGTTACTACACAGCAAGGAAGCATTACACTATAATCTGAGAACTTCCATCGGGAAAAGGCTTTGCAGATATAGCATTTATCCCCAAACCGGGAAAGTATGGTGCAGATAAACCTGCCATGATAGTAGAGCTTAAGTGGAACCAAGATGCTGAAACTGCACTTACGCAGATACATGAAAAAAACTATATAGGAAAATTAAAAGATTATGGTGGCGACATACTCCTTGTTGGTATCAATTACGACAAAGAAACGAAAAAGTATAGTTGTTTGATAGAAAAGGTTGCTATATATTAATAAAAGATTTTTTTCTTAATACAAAATCCCTTGATTTATTATCATAAAGTTTTATACTTTCCTATGTATGAAAGAAAATAGTAAAAAATATATAACAAACTTGATAAAATGGACTATAGTAATAGCAATCATCGTTGGAGTTTATTTCTGGAAGCAGGACGAGATAAATGATTCATTTGAGGAGATGCAAGATTATCCTTTATATGTTTCATTGCTGCTTTTCTTGGTTTCAATCCTGTACTTTGTGATAGAAGGGTGGATTATAAGTCTCATGACTATGGATGAGGATAAGAGACTTAGTCTGTGGGATGGAATAAAATGTGCATTATATGCAGCATTTTATAAATTTCTTACCTTCGGTTCCCTGAGTGGATTTGCTGAGATATATTATCTGTCAAAACATGGAATAGATATTGGAAAGGCAACAGGCATAACCCTTGTACAGTATGCTTATCAGAAGTTGGGAATAACCTTCCTGGGAATAGTAGGATTCATTACACTTTATATAGCAGGTTATCAGACTATTCGTCAATATGCGCTATTTGGTGTAATTGGTGTTTTGATTGCACTCTTCATAGTCATATTTATTATAGCATTATCTATTTCCAGAAGGCTGACCGGTTTTTTGGTGCAGATACTTAACCATATTCTCAGAGATGATGGTATGTTTCGGAAAATTCCTGCTCTTATCTCAAAACGTGAGGAATATATAGATCAGATATACAAATTCAATGAAGCAGGAGTCAGTATCAGTAAGAGAAAGGATTTATATATCAAAGTAATTCTTCTTATGATACTAAAAATGTCAATCTGGTTTTCTATAGCTCCCATAATAATATGTTCGAGATATGAAGGTGTTTCTGCGGTGCTTACTCTATTATTAATGGCAGTTTCACATATGCTTGGTTCTGTAATGGTAGCACCTGCGGGTGTCGGGACTCAGGAATTTGTTATATCTCTGTTATTTAAACCAATGTATGGAGTAGCTGCAGTGTCCCTTGCTATTCTTTACAGATTCTATACTATGATTTTTCCATTTATCATTGGAGCTATCGTGTTCCTTAGGAATGGAGATAAAGAGAAAAAAGATATACAGGCATAGAGTCTGCTTAGGATATCTAAGCGGGAATCCTCGGTAATTCAATTACCGAGATGAAAGCGCCATTTTATCCCTGATTGAACTATAAGGTTAATGCAATAATCTGTCAAATATGTTATACTATGTGTATGAAAAGTAATCTAATACATTACAGAACTTCGGTCTGTAACATTAATTACCATGTGGTATGGTCTGTCAAATATCGTCGAAAGATTCTTACTGCTGATGTTGAAGCATATTTAAAAGAACTGGTACAGCAGATTGCTGATGAGAAAGGCTTTACAGTTCAAATGT